>NZ_SELU01000027.1:0-67238 GCF_006861605.1 Pseudanabaena sp. UWO310
ACAAGGAATGGTGGAGATGGGCGGCGCTTCGCGCCGCCCATCTCCACCATATACAGCAATTATCGATCAAACGAACCACAAGGGAATTTTTGAAAGCTTTGCTTCGCAAAGCTTTCAAAAATTCCCTTGGTTTGGGTTTGAGCGCAAAGCGCTGTAAATCCTTTCCTTTTTAGAACCAGCAATTTTTAGGGTAGAAAAACGTTATATTTAGCATGTTTAATCATCTAGTGCGCCAAGCTCATCATGCCTGAACCTATCTGGTCATACGTTACCCCTGGCATCCCAGACGAATTATTTGATCGCTTGCCTGGCATTCCCATGAGCAAATGCGAAACGAGGTTATTAATTATCGGACAACTACGTCTTAGAGTGGACTCGGTGCTGTGGGATATTGGAGCGGGCACAGGAACTATTCCCATTGAGACAGGATTGCTATGCCCCAGAGGTAAAATCGTCGCGATCGAGCGTGATGAGGATGTTGCGGGCTTGATCGTCAAAAATTGTCAGAAGTTTGGAATTGATAATGTCGAAATTAACATTGGCAGTGCGCCTGAATGTCTAACGAGCCTGACAACAGAACCCGATCGCATTTGTATTGAGGGTGGGAGATCGGTATCAGAAATTCTGGAATATTGCTGGGAAAGGTTAAAGGTCGATGGAAGAGCGATCGCAACCACCAATAGTTTAGAAGGGTTATATGCAATTTCCGAGAGCTTTGCCAAACTACAAGCGCGAAATGTGGAAGTGGTGCAATCCTCAGTCAACCGCTTAGAAACTCGCGGCAATCGTCAAGTCTTCGCCGCAGTTAGTCCTATGTTTATTATTAGTGGTGAAAAGTTATAAAACCAAAAAGATGGGAGGGGCAAAGCCCCTCCTATCTTTTTGGTCAAGAAATAGCGGTGCGGGGCAAAGCCCCGCACCGCTATTTCTTGGTTTTTATACCAATTTCCAAAAGTGTAGCCACACTTTTGGAAATTGGTATTAGTGGGAAGGGCGTATCAAAATGCTTAAGAAATTTCACGGATTTGAGGTTTGCCGTCCTTAAATTCACCCACGAGGATGAGATCGGTTACACCTACGAATAGCCCATTTTCCACAACTCCAGGAATATTATTTAGAGTTTTTTCAAGTTCGGCAGCATCGGCGATCGCCTCAAAAGTTACGTCTAAAACCATATTGCCCTGATCGGTAATTACGGGTCCATCCTTTTTAATCCCCATCCGCAGATCGGGCTTACCACCTAATTTTTCAACAGCTCTAGTTACAGGGGATATTGCCATCGGCAAGACTTCGAGCGGTACGGCAAAAGTTGAACCCAGCTTATCGACTAGCTTTGATTCATCGACCACAACGATAAACAATGTCGCTAACGAATCAACCACTTTCTCGCGAGTGTGAGCCGCGCCACCGCCCTTAATTAAGGTTTTGTGAGGATCGACTTCATCTGCTCCATCGATCGCGACATCAACGCGATCGACATCATCGAGACTGCGGATAGGAATGCCATATTTTTTGCCCAATACCGACGCTTGGAATGACGTAGGAATGCCCACGATATCGGTTAGTTCGCCCGCCGCTAGCCTTCTACCTAACTCCTCGATCGCGAAAGCAGTCGTAGAGCCAGTACCCAAGCCCACAACCATACCTGACTTTACTCGTTGCGCGGCAGCTATACCAACTTCTTGTTTTAATTTTTTAATATCTTCAGCCGAAATACTCATTTATAAATCTCAAAGCAATGCTTTTAATCCTATCGCACCCTGCGATCAGTAGTTGTAAGGGTTTTCAAATTAAGAAATGGCTACGCCATTTCTTAATTTGGCATAAAACCAGAGTAGCGCATTACTCGCATAGCAAGTATTGCGCTACTCTGGTCTGATTATTGCGCCGCCATGCTCTAGCTATTGAAATCCTTTGATTAAAGTCGTGATCTGCGCGATCGCGTTAGTTGCCTCGCTTTGATTCATGTTTTGGATATATTCATCGCGATGCAGATCGAGATCGGCGATCGCCTTTAATAAACTCTCACTAGTTAAGTCTTCTTCTAACAGGACAGCACTATAGCCACGAGTCTGAAAAGACTGAGCATTAAGAATCTGATCGCCTCGACTGGATAATTTTGATAGGGGAATTAGTAAATGCGGTTTGCGTAAAGTCAGAAACTCGAAGACCGCATTAGCCCCCGATCGGGACACCACTAAATCAGCGATCGCTAAAATATCCGCAAGTTCCGTTCCTAAATACTCAAATTGCCGATAGTTCGGATGTCCTTCGAGATTAGTATCGATATTCCCTTTGCCGCAAGCATGGACAACTTGGTATTTCTGCGTAAGAGAAGATAAAATCGAACGCACAGCTTGATTTATTTTTGCCGATCCCGTACTACCTCCTACCACAAACAGAACTGGTAAATCAAGATTAAATCCGCAAAGTTCACGACCTCTGGCGGCCTTACCTTGCAGAATATCGGGACGAATGGGCAAGCCCGTATGCTTGACTTTGGCATCATATTTCGCTAACGCCTTCGCAGTTTCGGGAAAGGTAACACAGATTTTCGTAGCAAAAGGAATTGATAAACGGTTGGCTAAACCTGAAGAGAAATCGGACTCATGGATAATGACAGGAATTCGTTGCAACCAACTGGAGAAGATCACGGGAACGGTCACAAATCCCCCTTTAGAAAACACCACCTTAGGTTTAATTTTGGCGATCGCCCCATAAGCATCGAAGATGCCCTTAATCACCTTAAACGGATCGATGAAATTCTGCCAAGAAAAATAGCGCCGTAATTTCCCCGATGAGATGCCATAATAAGGGATACCAGCTTCCGCAACTAGCTTTTTTTCAATACCGTTTTCAGAGCCAATATAGACAACTTCCCATCCTTCAGCCTCAAGACTAGAAATCAAGGCAAGATTGGGACTAACATGACCAGCAGTGCCTCCACCCGTCAATACAATTTTGGGCTTCTTATCTAAGTATTTAGATTCTGATTGGAAGTTTGACCGATCTTTTGAATGATCTTTAGTCTGGTTAATTGCGCCCACAGGTGTTAAACGTCTCTAGATATTTGACTATTATTTGACTATTATTTGACTACTATTCAACTATTAAGAATACTGAATTATTCATTATCAGTTTTGAGTAGTCCTCAACAGGAAAGGATTCATACGGTAATGATGGGCGGCGCTTCGCGCCGCCCATCATTACCTATTTAGCACTACCTAGTTTTGTATCGACATTGTACCAATTTCATGGCTATTTCCCAAGACGAGCCCATAAAATTCAATCAGAGATTGGCGGCGCGGAGTACCACTGTAACTAAGTAGCTAGGCATAAGTAAACTTAAAAACCAGAAGAGCATACCGCCCGCTACGCGGGCGGTATGCTCTATGCCCAGTTATACCAATTCACGAAAGTGTGACAACACTTTTGTGAATTAAACACCAAACCCAGTAAGGTTTTAAGATTCCCAAAATGGCAATGCCATTTTGGGGATTGGTATTACTTATGCAAGATTGTATGCAAGAATTAGTTCAGGAACTAAAGCTAGGTGAAAATTTAAATTTGAGGAGCTAGGACATGCAGCAAGTCTGGCAAAATTTGAAAAAGCCAATCCGTAATAGCCTTAAATATACTAAAGCTTTAGTTAAAGGATATCCATTCCATTATGCAAATCAGCAAGAACCTAATGCTCTCGATCGCTATTCGCATAAATGGACAGAATTCACAACTTCTATTCCCGATCGCGGTACATCAGAAATTCGCGCTAATCGAATTTGGAATTTAAAACTTGCTGCCGAACGTATCCATTGTTTGAATCTTGCCCCCCAAAAAATTTTTAGCTTTAGCGATCGCATTGGCAACCCGACTAAGTCTAAGGGATTTCGCGAAGCTCCTGTATTTGTCAATGGTCAAGTCTTAGTAGATGCGGGGGGCGGTTTATGTCTGATCGCCACCAATATTTTTAATACTTTACTTTATGGAGGTTGCGAAATTTTAGAACGGCATTGTCACAGCATTGATGCCTATGGAGAGTCAAGGTTTTATCCCCTAGGTCAAGATGCCGCTGTCGCCTACGGCTATAAAGATTTAATCATTCGCAATCATAGTTACATTCCTTTGCAATTACGCTTTCAGATATTAGAACAGGAAGGTAAAATTCAGTCTAGTCTATGGGGAACTATACCAAACCCTTACATCATACGAGTGGAATCTCAAGTGATCGAGCAAATCAAACACCCCGATCCTCAATATCTAGCAGGATGGATTACCAAAACTTCACGCTATGTCAAAAAAGAAATAGATCGATTATCTCCTTGGAAATGTGATTATGAGGCGATCAGCCTATATCAACCCTGTGCTAAATCTTGAAATTGATTGTAGCTGTCGCCAATTGCACTAGGATATAAACCCCAAGAATTGAGTGGCGGCGCGGAGCGCCGCCACTCAATTCTTGGGGTTTGATTTGTCCTATGTCCAGTGACGGCAGCTATATCACTAACAATGTCCCGTCCGCTGAAAAGAACCACAACAAACTTTTTGAAAGTGTTGCTTCGCAACACTTTCAAAAAGTTTGTTGGTATAAGGTTTGCTTAGGACATAAAACCCCAAAGATGAGTGGCGGCGCGGAGCGCCGCCACTCATCTTGAACTATAGTTAAGCCAAATCAAAAATCAGCAATTCAGCATTACCTTGGGCAGTCAACTTCAAATCACCAAAAACATCACTAGAAATTGCATCACCTTCCTTCAACAAGCGATCGCCTACGAGTAGACTGCCCCTTGCCACCTGAATCCATGCATAGCGATTTTGCCTCACTGTATGCGTGATCTCTGCGCCATCTTCGAGAATAGAAGCATATATATCCGCATCTTGATGAATTGTGACCGAGCGATCGCGCCCATCGGCGGAGGCAATCAACCGCAACTGATTGAGCTTTTCTTCTCTAGAAAAAGAGATTTGTTCGTAACTAGGTGTAACATTTTCTTGATTCGGTAAAATCCATATTTGTAATAAATGAGCCATTTCCGTCGGTGAATGATTGAATTCACTATGGGTAATTCCCGTGCCTGCACTCATTCTCTGTACATCACCAACGCGAATGATCGAGCCATTACCCATGCTGTCCTTATGCTCCAAGGCTCCATCTAGCATATAGGTAATGATTTCCATATCTCGATGGGGATGAGTTCCAAAACCTTTGCCACCAGCAATCCGATCTTGATTAATTACCCGCAACGAGCGAAAAGACATATGCTGCGGATCGTAATAACTGGAGAAAGAGAAAGTGTGATAGCTATCAAGCCAACCATGATTTGCATGACCTCTCTCTTCAGATTTGCGCATAGTCAACATATTTTTTTCCCTCTAATGATTGAATGATTAATGATTGAATGATTATGAAAAGTACTCTAAGTAGCTAAGCATAACTACAGCATTTTGCGATCGAATCCAAACCTAGAAATTTTTTAAAAGTGTTGCGAAGCAACACTTTTAAAAAATTTCTAGTGGGTCTTTTGATCGGAAATTACTATAAACCCAGAGTCAAATATGCTGAACTACTTATTAGAGTTTCGCATGTGCGCCATCACAGAATGGAGCGTTACCACTATGTTTACAGAGACACAGAGCAACGGTCTTGGTTTCCGTTACTTCAAAGGCTAGCGGTGTAAACTCGGTACCTTTGTGTGCGCCGTTACAGTAAGGCTGATTGGCAGATTCGCCACAGGTACACCAATAATAAGTTTTTGGTTCCAGTTCCAATACAACAGGCTTCTTGTCAGCAATCTTCGGTGCGCTCATTATTTTTCCCAAATGCGTTGGTTAATGACAAACCAACTATAATTGGCTTGCACTCTTTACGTAAAGTATGTACTTTTTTGTAAGGTACATACCAAAAGGATACTATGGAGCAATACACTGATACTTTTATTATTAAACCCTTAGCCGAAAATGATGATAGCGCCTCTTACCAAGGTGGGAAAACGAGCTGTGCTGTGGAAGCGACATTGGAAGCGATCGGTGGCAAGTGGAAGGTCTTGATTTTACACGAATTATTTAATGGCACCAAGCGCTTTGGCGAGGTACATCGCAATTTGCATAGCATTACTCAAAAAATGCTTACTCAACAATTACGCGAAATGGAGAGAGATGGATTAGTGCATCGCGAGGTGTATATGCAAGTCCCGCCTAAGGTGGAATATTCTCTTACGGCTTTAGGTAAAACATTACAACCCGTGTTAGAAGCCATGCATCTTTGGGGCAAGAGATATTTGGAACAATACAAAAGCCACACTTTATAAGCCTTTTGTATTATTCCAAACCCCAAGAATTGACTGGCGGCGCTTCGCGCCGCCAGTCAATTCTTGGGGTTTGATTTGTCCTCATTCAAGTGACTGTAGCTATAAATTAAAAAGCCTAGAAGAGCGTACCTCCCGCGTAGCGGGAGGTACGCTCTTCTAGGCTTTTTAATTAACGTGAGTTCGGGATAATTTGAAACGGGCTTTTAGAAAAGGTTCGCTATGCAAACCTTTTCTAAAAGTCCAAAAGTAATACCAATTCCCAAAAGTGTAGCTACACTTTTGGGAATTGAAAACCAAACCCAGTAAGGGTTTTAAAATCACAAAATGGCTACGCCATTTTGTGATTTGGTATAAAAGCCTTGCGCAGCAAGGCTTTTACTTTTGGGATTTTGAAATTTGCCAGTTTAACCCGAACTCACGTTAATTAAAAACCAGAGCCATAATCTGTGGTGTAGGCTGAGCCTGCACCACAGATTGCGGGCTTAGCTAATTACTTGCCGCCTTTCTTGAGAGCGAGAATGGCTTCAACGGATGCGGTGTCTTGATTGGGATAGGTAGCGGTAATCGCCAAACCACGGATAGATTCAATCAGAGCCTTAGCTTCTGGAGGAGTTTTGGCTTTCTCCGCAGCAGGCATGAAGGCTTGGACAATATTCCAAGTTTTATCGGCATCGATATAGAAATAGCCAACATTACTGGTAGGAAGAGTACTAATCACTGACTTAAAGGTGGCATCACCATCGATCGCAGTAGTAGGCTTGGGCACGAATAGCGATACGATCGGAGAAGCTGTGAGAAACACTACATCCTGTTGGCTCCAGCCGTGAGATACGATCGCTCCAGGAGCGCCTGGGGCTGACCATTCCGTCACCGCAACTCCGCCAACATCTTTTTTGCTGACCTTACCGCCGTTTTTAGCAACAAAATCATCCAACTTCGCCAGTAGGGATTCACCCGCAGCACGCTTCGTGGTTTGGATCAGTAGCAAAGGTGCGAGTCCTTGGGTTTGGGCTAAAATTCCCTCTGGTTTACCCTCAATAGGGGCGATCGCATATTCACCATCCATCCATCCAAAGATATCCTTATCAAGATCTAGAGCCAATGGCGAAGACTTCAATTGAGTACGCGCGTCATCAATGCTTTTCTTGACTTCGGGTGCTTTTTCGGCTGACTTGACAAATTGTTCCCAAGAACTGTTGATATTAAAACCATTGATCACCATGAATGCTTGAGAAGGAATCTGAGCAATGACCTTGTTGGGTGAATTTTTGAGAGCGGCAATTGCGTCAGGATCAAATTTACCAAGAGCTTTAAAGCGAATACCTGCATCATCGATACCGAAACCCATATTCAGAGATTTCACCTTTTTCAACTGCTCTAATGATTCGGGAGGAATGGTCTGTGGTTCGGGGCTTAGTGCTGACAATTGCACGATAGATTCGCCAAAGTTGGGAACAAAAACTTGGAAGACGGGGTTTTGAATTTTGAGATCGTCAGCACCTACGGAGCCAGCTAGGGAAGCTTCGCCTTTGAAAGTATCGATCGCCTTTTGCGTAGTTTGCTCTTGAGGTGTGACGATCAAGTAATCACCGACCATTGCCGTAACACTGGCATTCGTGCCTTCACCATATTGGGTGACTTTTATACCTTTATACTCGGATTGTTTTTCCTTGCCACCCGCTTTAGTTTTAACCTTATCGGTCAAGAACTTCTCAGCGCCTACCTTGTCTTTAACCTCAACTACCACCAAAATATTGGGAACGACTTTTGTATCAGAGGTAACTTTGTCTTGGACGAATTGTACCGAACCTGTATCGCTCATTGGAACGTAGCGAACTGGGGCAGCAGCTTGGGTGCGCGGTAAGAGACTGGCGGTTTTAGTGGAGGGGAGAATGGCGATGGTAACATTTTTACCAATCCAAGGCTTGACATCCTTTTCATAGTCAAAGTCACCCGTGGAAAGGTTGGTCTTTACCTTGGCGATCGCATCATCGTAAAGTTTTTTGGTCTCTGGCGAGAGGAACTGCTCTATTTTTGATAGGGATTCCCCATCCGTTGACAGAGACATTGCCATCAATGACTGTTTGGGGACGACTGTTAGGGCTCCCGAACCACTAGCAGTAGGTGTAATGGTCGGTTTGTTGAAGAAAAAGTAAGCACCTACGCCACCAGCGACAACTACAGCCGCGCCACCAATAAGTGGTAGTAAATTTGGCTTTGTTTCTGTCATAAATTTAAGACCTCAATTTTATTTTAATTTTATTGATTTCAAGATGTCAGTATAGTACTTAAGTCAAAATCACCATAGACTTGGATTTACACGTCGGTTGTGAGATCGATCGCATTGAATATCCAACAAGACTGCTGCAAAGTCTACAAATAAAGCTATGGCATGAGTCAAGCCCAAATAGGGAGAGGATAGCGATCGCTAAGTATAATCTTCATATTTCTTAGAATTTATCTATAGCTGCCGCCAACTGTATCAGGACATAAAACTCCAAAGAGAGTTGCCGCGCGGAGCGCGGCAACTCTCTTTGGGGTTTTGATTTTGTCCTAACAAAACTGGCGGCAGCTATAAGTACCTCAGCATAATTAAAATCCAGATCTAATACCAAAGCACAAAATGGCTACGCCATTTTGTGCTTTTAAAACCCTTACTGGGTTTGGTTTTCAATTCCCAAAACTGTAGCCACACTTTTGGGAATTGGTATAAAACCTGCGGCGCAGGTTTTAGGGTTTTAAAAAGAGGATTGCCGCGCTCCGCACGGCAATCCTCTTTTGGTATGAGCCCTTAACAATTAAGCCAAGCGGGAATCAATTGCCATGCATGATTCAGCGATTTATCTAGGGCTTTATAATTAGGCTCAAACTTGCTCACTAACTTCCAAAACCGATCCGAATGATTCATATGGACGGTATGGCAAAGCTCGTGAATCAGCACATACTCCACGACATTCGCTTCAAGAAAAAGTAACTTGTAGTTGAGACTAATATTGCGATCGCGAGAACAGCTCCCCCATAGAGTCTTTTGATTACGCACGGCGGTAGTTCGATAGGGTAACTCAAGGCGAAGACTGGTTTTGCGCAACCACCGAAATAGATGGTTTTCTGCCTTTTTCATCAACCATTGCTTCAGAAAAAATTTGCAAGCTTCGACATCCGTAATATTGCCATTGACCACTAACTTTAACTCATTCCTTTTTTCTTGGATGGCGATCGCCCCCGATTTAGTAAAGGTCGGAGAATATTCAATCTGCCATTCCTCACCCAGCGATCGCAAATTGATCCTGTCAGGCAATTGATGGGGCGATTGAGATTGAAAGAAGGCTTCACGCTGATCGAGTTTGAGTTGATTACGGGCAATCCAATCTTTTTTTTTCTGAATCAGTTCGGGAATGTTCTGGCGATCGTAATCTGCGGGGATCACCACCTCTAAGCCAGCTTCTACCGAAAGAGAAAGGCGCACTGATTTGGCGCGATCGCTTACCCGCACCGTATAGGTTGGTAAATTATTATTACCCGAAGGTAAAAAACCAGATGCCATAGGATTAATCGTTAACTTTAATCTTGGAGTAGAATCGTGCCAACAAAGCGAGCATTTAGGCGATCGCGTTCGCGATGGGCATTGCTCCGATTGCTATAGGTGCGTACCTGAATGTAAGATTTCCCTTTAAAAATAGTCACAAAAGCATCAGGAGCCAGTTCACGTACCTGCGCTAAGGTATTCGCATTGGCATTGGGAACGAGAACACGATAGATAGTTGTACCCGTTCCTGTGGTGGGCTTTGATTGGCTGGAGATGGGAACAGAATTAGTGGGTAACGATCCCGTTGAGTTTGCGGTCGTATTTGTATTTGTACTTATATTTGTATTTGTATTTGTATTTGTAGAGGCGGTAGGAGAAGCAATCAAAGATGCCCCAATTACTTGAGCGCCTAGTCCCTGCCCCCGCAGCTTTGCCGCGATCGCATTGGCACTCTGTTGGCTCGATAGGGGCGCAGCTAAAATGACCGAACGATTATTAAAAGTCGCCAGTAAAGTACTCTTTCCTGATAAAGATTGTACCTGTTGCATTTCCAGATTCGGATCTTTGCTCATTTCCACTAAAATCACGGCAGCCTGTAAGTTAGCAGGAACATCATTGACCTTAGCGGAAAAAGAATGAATCACCGCATCCAGCCCTAACTCTCGCAGTTGATTTGCCCGAAACGTAGAAGACTGGGCATTATCAAATCCACCAAAGAAGGTCATGGAAGTATTGAGATAACTGCAAGGAGCCGCGGCAATGGCAAGAAATTCGGGTAACTGGGGCAATTGGTTGGCAGCACGATCCAATATGACCACATAGCGGCGATTGGTTAGCTGCGGACAGGTTTGCGTAGAACCCATAGGCTGAGCGATCGCTGTAGAGCCACCAAAATCACTGAAGGTAAAACCAGCCAGACAAATGGTGCTTACGATGCAGATCGCCCCTGTCCAACTCCCTTTAGCAGAAATTCCTAAGGATTTCATATTGATAGACCTATTCCCTCTAACACAGTGATTTTGCTCATCTACAATCACCAATTTGTCATCAATAACTGAGATATACCACTATATGTTGCGAATTGTCATAACTATGCCAAACTTTTCGGTCTTGGATTACTGTTAATTTATTATCAAACAAGATGTTACTGCCTTTCCACCCATTCAAGGATGGTTATTTTGGGGCAAAGCCACACAATAACCATCCTTGAATGGCAAGGCAGCAGTCATCGGTAATCAACGGTAATCGACATTGGGAGGGGGGAGCTAATTGCTAGGTTTTGGATTTTATTTAGATTTCATTCTGAATTTTCATTCTGAATTTTTCTTCTGAATTTTTCTTCTGAATTGTTATACATAGACGCACTGACAATGGAGCCAAGGTCTTGGCAAATCAAGAACATATAACACAATTGCAACAAGGGGTAAGTTGCTGGAATACATGGCGATCGCAAGAGCATCGCTTGCAAATCGATCTTGTAGAAGCGAATCTTGCCTATGCTGAAGTAAGCAAAGCCAACTTCAGCGGTGCTGACCTGAGCCTAGCAAATTTGGGCGGTTCTAACTTAGTTGGGGCAAATCTGCGCGAAGCTAACCTAACTCTAGCTAATCTGAGCGGATCGAACCTCAGTTTGGCGACATTCCAAGATGTTACCCTCTGCATGACCAATCTTAGCGGCACGAACTTAAGTCTGGCAAACCTCAGTACGGTCAACCTCAGTCTAGCTAATCTAAGTGGGGCGAATTTGAGTGGGGCAGTTTTACGTAATGCCAATTTGATGGGGGTAAATTTGAGTGGTGCAGATTTAACCAATGCCGATCTGACCGATGCCAATCTGAGTGGGGCAAATCTTAATGGGGCAAATTTAAGTCATGCCCAACTATGTGATACGGAGCTAAGTGGGGCAAACCTGAGTGGGGCAAATTTAACTAGGGCAAACCTGAGTGGGGCAGTGTTGCGAAAAACGAACTTTAATGGAGCAAGACTGAAAGAAGCTGACCTAAGCAATACCGATCTCCATGCAGTCAAGCTGGATGGCGCGATTTTGGAAAACGTCAAACATTAATGGCAGAAGGCTCGCAAAGCGAGCCTTCTCCTTCGGGTAAACTAGCCAGCCCAGATTGTCTCTAAAACGATAAGGGGATCGACAGCCTTGAGCGACTGCCCCGCACTTGCCTGTACGTATTTGATCCGTTTTTCGGCGATCGGTAGAGATTTACCCGCAGGCGTATTGGCTCCTAAAATGGCGACTAAAGCCGTACCCACAGCAACGCCTAGCTGCATTGCATCACCCTCCGCACAAATAAATAAATTGGCTGAGGCAATAAAAGCAGTCAGCTTGCCAATATCCGTAGGGCTCGTAATTAAAAGGTTAGGAACTAGGGTGGTTAACTGTTTTAGGAGATCGGCATTGTTAACGCTATCGATCGCCACAATGGGCAAATTTGGCTGTTTTGCTTGGAGATCCTTAGCGATCGTTGCCCAGCTTGCCGCAGGATAATTAGCGTAAGCACCACAATTGAGCAAAATGAAGCCACTTTGTTGAATGCCTAGACGCTTTTGTTCGTTAGTTGACCAGTCCAAATCATTTTTGGGGAGATTAACTTTAATGGGTGGACATTGTTTTTGGATATTTACTGCCATCAACAAGTTATGGTTTTGGACTGCGGTGTATTCCTGCGGATCTATAGCAATAATATCCGTAAGCAAAAAGTCACCCTGACCCTTGAAGGAAATCCGTTTGGGGATACCGCTCAACCATAACAGGACGTTTATGGATAAATTCGGCTGAGTAACGATCGCGGCATCATATTCGCGATCGCGGATCGTCCCAAGCAAATTACCAAAATCAGCCAGAGAGTTACGATCTTTAAAGTCAAACTTGAGCACTCGGTTGACAGATTGGCAAACGCGATAAGCTGCCATTGCCCGTGGCTCTACTACCACATCAATCTCGGCATTGGGGTACTGCTGCTTGAGGGTATCCAATGTCGGGAAAAACAGTAACTGATCGCCAGTCCCACCTGGAACCAAGGCCAGTATTCGCATCATATTTATACATCTCTAGACGAAGACCGTAAGTAATATTACTTTGTTTTTGAGGGTTGATACAGATAGCATTAATACAAGAAAAAATTTCACCCAGTTACTTACAGCGCTTCGCGCTCAAACCCAAACCAAGGAAATTTTTGAAAGCGTTGAGAAGCAACGCTTTCAAAAATTTCCTTGTGGTTCGTTTGATCGATGATTGCTGTAAATAACGTCAGTTCGGGTTAAGTTGGCAAATTCTCAAAGTCCGTTTCAAATTATCCCGAACTCACGTTATAAGTAGCTAGGCATAAGTAAACTTAAAAACCAGAAGAGCATACCGCCCGCGCAGCGGGCGGTATGCTCTTCTGGTTTTGGTTTTTCCAATTCACGAAAGTGCGACAACACTTTTGTTTGTATAGCTACAGTCACTTGAATTAGGACAAATCAAACCCCGAGAATTGACTGGCGGCGCTTCGCGCCGCCAGTCAATTCTTGGGGTTTATGTCCTAGTACAGGCGATAGCTATAAAAAACGAACCCAGTAAGGATTTTCAAAGTTCAAAATGGCGTAGCCATTTTGAACTTTGGTATTAAATATAAAAATCGGGAGTGGGAATTTGATGGTTAAGCGCCCAATCCCCGATCGCCTTAATTTTATATTCCACGGGATCGTGCAGCGTAAAAGTCCGTAAATTTCGCCAATAGCGGTCAAATCCATATTTGGCGGCGGTCGATCTCGCGCCCATCACCTCAAAAATACGGCTAGTTACGTCTAAGCCGACCTTGTGAGCGGCAACCTTGGCTGTCGCGATCGCGATCGCTGTTTCGCCCCTTTCGTTCGCCGTGAGATCCCATTCCCTTTCCCATGCGGCTTGTAATGCTAATCCTGCGCGATCGACAAGGGCTTCAGTAGCTTGCAGATCTACCCACATATCACCATATTTTTCGAGGATATAGGGATCTTGGGTTGCCTTAGCTACCCCTGAATTCAGGAATGCTCGAGTTTCGGTTTGGGTATATTCCCGCGCCGAAGCAAAAGCGCCGATCGCAAGGCCTAAATAGATATTGGCGAGATTTAATTGTGTCAGACAAGCACGAATCGTTTTAAAAGGGCGATCGCTTTGATGGCGATCGCCAAAGATTTCTTGGGGAAATACTTCCACTTGATCGAAGCTGATGCTACCGCTATCGGTCTGACGCTGTCCAATATTGTCCCAATCATCGTGAATAGTTACGCCTTCGCGTTTGGTCGGAATCGCTAAAACTATTAACTCCGAGGTCTCTCGATCTACGGCTGTGATGGGTAAAATATCGGAATCTTTGGAGCCCGAACAAAAACTTTTAATGCCATTTAATCGCCAGATGTCACCATCTCTGGTGAGGGTCGATCGCCGATCTAGGGGATTGAGCGCATTACACCAAAACCAATTATTGCTGATCGTTTCGGTGTAGAATTTTTCCTTCTGTTCCTCAGAGCCAAATATATGCGGAATCGTTACGCCAAGGTGATGGTAGGAGTAGACATGGGCGATCGCACTGTCAACCTTGGCAAACTCACGACTGATTTTAAATACTTCATCCCAAGATAATCCCCAACCACCATAAATTTTGGGAATCGCAATTTTTAGCAACCCGCATTCTCGGATGCGATCGCGTTCGTGCTTTGGCGTACCACCAGCTTTATCGCGATCGGATGCGGTGAAGGCAAATTCGGCGACCAAAGTCGAAACTGTCTCTCGATAATTGGGGCAACTCATAACTGGCAAGCGCTATAGTAATTCGCTAACCATTGTATTTCCAAATGTATAGCTACATTCACTTGAATTAAGACAAATCAAACCCCAAGAATTGACTGGCGGCGCGAAGCGCCGCCAGTCAATTCTTGGGGTTTATGTCTTAGTACATTTGGCGATCGCTATATTTCCAAAACTACTAGGACGGAGATAAAACCCTAAAGATGAATGGCGGCGCTTCGCGCCGCCATCCATCTTTAGGGTTTTATCTCCCAAGCAAGCCTTACGTCAAATATTGCGCTATTTAGCAGTATCTATAACAGCTTCTATCGGATTTACAATAAACAATCGCAATTGTATTCCCCCATCACAAACCAAGAAAATAATGTGGAAATTTATCTTGCTTCATTCATCTAAAAACTTTAATTTCAGCTAAAACAATAAAATCTAGAAAACAAACATAAAACAAGTATAAAACTATAAAAAAACTATATGGTTGTCCTAAATGAATCATATACAAGGACAATTGGCGAATTGTTTTTGCATAAATAGTTCTAGAAAACATCTTTTTTAATGATTCGAGATTGCCAACTAAAATCACGGAAAGATTTAAGATTGCCAACTAAAATTGCTAAATAATGTAGTAATAGAAATATTTATCAATAATTTCATTCTTTAAGGTGATGTGTATTGTTTTGTCCTGTATTAAACCTAGACTCTAGCTTTTACAATACTTTAGAGGGATTAATCAAGAGCAATCGATTATTCTGTTTGACAGCAAGTAAAGAAATGATTTAGATTATAAATGGGGGATAAGTAACCAAATAAATGACAAACAACTAAACATTAAAAAGCTGAATATTAAAAAGCTAAATGAACTTAGAAGTAAATATTCTGAATCTCTTGGATTTGAAAGTCATTACAAATTGTTTCAGTTCACGCTCAAAGAGATTATTTGTAAACCCATGACTATATTGATTCATATTTTTCTTCTATTTTCTGAAATTAGTTGTCTGAAATTCACCTTATTCTCTGCTTACTATAAGAATCTATCATCTTTTTAAGCAGTTGTTAACTTTCACTTTAATCAATACACATATTTATCATGCATTCAAAAACCCCTGTTCCAGCCAATGAGGTAGAGCGTTTAGCTGCTTTACAAAGGTACAACATTCTCGATACGCTTCCAGAGGAAACCTATGATGAGCTAACATCTCTGGCTGCATATATTTGCGGTACTCCCATTGCACTTATCAGCTTAGTTGATGCTAATCGCCAATGGTTTAAGTCCAAAATTGGAATAGACACTTCGGAAACTTCAAGAGATCTTGCCTTCTGCGCTCATGCAATTCTCCAATCTACTCCCTTGGTCGTACCCAATACCCATGAGGACGAACGATTTGCGAATAATCCTTTGGTAGTAGATGAACCAAATATTCAATTCTATGCGGGAACTCCCTTAGTAACTCCCGATGGTTTTGCCTTGGGAACACTTTGCGTCATCGATCGCACTCCCAAAAATCTCAGCACAGAGCAGCTTAAAGCATTGCAAACCCTAGGTAGGGAGGTAATTACTCAATTAGAATTACGCAAACATGTCTCGACTCTAAGCGAAAATATCATAGAAAGACAGAAGGTAGAAGAGTCTCTACGCGAAAGCAACCAACAACTCCAACAAACCGTAGCAGAATTAAAAAATACACAGGCTCAACTTATTCATTCGGAAAAGATGTCTAGTCTAGGGCAATTAGTCGCAGGTATTGCCCATGAAATGAATAATCCCATCAACTTTATTTGCGGTAATATCGGGTATATTCATGCTCAATTGCTAGAAATACTAGAGCTTCTCAAACTCTATCAGGATGAGTCAGATCCTAGCGACAAGATTCAAACCAAAGTCAAAGAGATAGACTTGGAATTCCTTATTGGCGATCTACCAAATACTCTATCTTCTGTTAAAAAAGGTGCAGAACGCATCAATCAAATAGTGCTGTCCTTGCGTAACTTTTCTCGTTTGGATGAAGCCAAGAAAAAGGAATCCGATTTGCATGAGGGGCTTGATAATACGCTTTTACTTTTACAGCATCGCCTTAAGCATATCCATATTAAGCGTGAGTATGACGATTTACCGATGTTAGATTGTAATGCGTCGCAGCTTAACCAAGTTTTTATGTCTATCATTACCAATGCCATTGATGCTGTAGAGGGGGTGATGCATGAGCGATCGCCAGAAATTACTATTCGCACTGAGTTAAGCGATCGCGCGATCGCAGTCAAGGTTATTGATAATGGCGTGGGTATTAACCAAGAAGTTCAAAATTCTATTTTCGATCCATTTTTTACAACCAAGCCCGTCGGTAAGGGTGTGGGTTTAGGGCTGTCTGTTAGTTACAACATCGTTCGGGAGCATGGGGGAGATCTTCAGGTTGTACCACGAGAGGTCGGAACTGAATGCATCATTAAACTTCCCCTATCTGTTCCCCTTACTTTTCACGTCATCTCTGAAATGCCTTCTAGGAAAGAGTTTCAGGATTAACTGTATTTGCAATAAGTGTTACTTAATGACAATGTACAACGCTGGAATAAGGCTTGTGGCGGTAGGAATATTGGCGGTTATGCTGAAACAGCAAGATAACGGGAAAAGTAAGATCTGTTCCCCTATCTAATGATTAGCCTGAAAGTAAGTGTCATTCAGCGCTTTGCGCTCAAAAAAGTTTTCCAATTATACCAATTCCCAAAATGGTGTTGCCATTTTGGGAATCGCAAAACCTTACTGGGTTTGATGTTTAATTCATGAAAGTGTTGTCACACTTTCATGAATTGGTATTACAGCAATTATCGATCAAACGAACCACAAGGAAATTATTGAAAGCGTTGCTTCGCAACGCTTTCAATAATTTCCTTGGTTTGGGTTTGAGCGCAAAGCGCGGTAAGAAATGGCTACGCCATTTCTTACCTTGGTATTATCTATGCTGTAACTGCTCTTTGTAGCCGTTGCAAGGCAATCCCCTTACGATGGAGCAGTACAAGGGTTGGTAGAATCTCTGGTCCATGCAGATCACCCGTAAGGGCAGCCCGCAGCGACTTCATGACAACGCCTTTCTTCACCCCTTGCGACTTAGTGACGGTCTTGATGACTTCCCCCGCAAGATCGGCATCCAGTTCGGACGTTTCTTGGAGCGCTTCGATAAGTGCGGTGATAATCCCCGCGATCGCATCACCTTGGAGAGTTGCCTTTGCCTCATCGGTGTATTCTTCAAACTCAGTGAAGAAAAACTTGCTAATTGTGGCGGCATCGGTCAAGACCGTCAAACTTGGGGCAATCAGCTTGGTCAAGTCGAGGAGCCATTGACGATCGACGGATGTAAGGTCGTAGCCAGCTTCCTGAAGAAATGGAGTCAAGCGATCGCAAACATCTTCCGTAGGTAATGAGTGTAAGTATTGGCTATTAATCCAATTCAGTTTATCCCAATCAAATTTTGCCCCAGCCTTATTAACGCGATCGAAACTGAAAATCTGGGCGGCCTCTTGGATGCTAAATAACTCCTTACCGTCCGAAGGTGACCAACCAAGTAACGCCATATAGTTATTAAAGGCTTCAGGAATATAGCCCATATTCCGAAATTCCCAAACTGAAGTTGCGCCATCCCGTTTAGAAATTTTTGCCCCTTGTTGGTTCAGAATGAGGGGCGTATGTCCGAACTGGGGTGCTTTCGCGCCCAAGGCTTCGTAAATTAAAATCTGTTTGGCAGTATTAGCGATGTGATCTTCCCCACGAATTACTTGGGTGATTTCCATATCAATATCATCGACAACCACCGCAAAGTTATACAGTGGCAAGCCTATATTGCCTTGATCATCAACGCGGGCAATCACCATATCACCGCCGAGATCGCTGCTATTCCAAGACACCGTGCCGCGTACGAGGTCATGCCATGAGATATTGCGTGGTTCCTCAATCACGAAGCGGACTACAGGACGACGACCTTCGGCTTCAAAGGCTTGACGTTGCTCGTCGGTGAGGTGGCGATGGCGATTATCGTAGCGGGGGGCTTGCTTATTGGCTTTTTGGGTTTCCCGCATTGCCTCTAACTCTGCTTCGGTGCAGTAACAGAAGTAAGCTTTTTTCTCGGCTAGCAATTTGTGGACTGCGGCAATATAGCGATCGCTCCGTTGTGTTTGAAAAAATGGTCCTTCATCAAAATCAATCCCCAGCCATGCTAATCCTTCCAAGATATTTTGGGTATATTGATCTTTAGACCGCTCGCGATCGGTATCTTCGATCCTCAGGATAAATGTCCCTTGATGGTGACGGGCATACAGCCAGTTAAATACAGCCGTGCGGGCAGTGCCTATGTGCAGATTACCCGTGGGACTTGGTGCAATGCGAACTCGAACAGACATGAATTTTCAAACATTATAAAATCCGATTATCCTTCATAACATGTTCCCGTGACTATGAAAACACTTCGCACTGGTTTAGATGGGGTAAATCTAAATTCAGACTCTTGACAAATACTTTATAAGTTTATGAAAAAAACATCTTCAAAAAATGTTAGTCCTTCAGAAGGAACTATCTACCTGCGTGAATTTCCCAAATCTTTTAAATTTATTAAATTTGTAAAGCATTTCTCCGCAGTTCGATGGTTTGTGAAGCTAGCAAAAAGTAAGTCTCCCCTCTTTTTCCTCATTGGCACAGCATTTTGGATATTTTGTGCCGAGGTAATAGTTATGTTCTTTTTTATGGCTATACCAAAACTCTCTGAGATTGAGGAAGCCTTGCTTGATGGTGCTTTACTGTCGATCCTCGTCGCCCCAGCCCTTTATTACTTTATTTATAGCCCCTTACGCACTGAGAATATAAAAAGAGAATTAATTGAAAAAGAATTACGACAATTATCAGAACAGTTAAAGGTAAAAACTCAACAACTTGAGGAATATAGCCAGATTTTAGAACTAAAGGTAGCCGAACGCACTCAAGAATTACATAGTAAAAATAGTCATTTACAAGAAATATTAGAGGAACTTCGTAGCACTCAATTACAGATGGTACAGAGTGAAAAAATGTCTTCCTTAGGTCAACTGGTAGCAGGGATAGCCCATGAAATTAATAATCCTGTTAGTTTTATTCACGGCAATCTTTCCCATGTCGATCGCTATAGCAAGGACTTACTGAAATTAGTCCAAGTCTATCAATCCCATTATCCCAATCCACCTAAAAAGATACTATCTATCCTAGATGAGCTGGAACTTGATTTTCTCAGTGAGGATTTAGGAAAAATCCTGCAATCAATGCAATCAGGTACGAACCGTATCAGACAAATTGTCGTATCGCTTCAGAATTTCTCTTGGTTGGATCGGTCTGAATTAATGGCAGTCGATCTCCATGAATGTATCGACAATACGTTAAATATTTTGGATCATAAATTGAGAGGGATAGCGGATTCTGAAAATATTGAAGTGCTCAAAGATTATGGGGAATTACCTTTGGTGGAATGCTATCCAAGTAAAATCAATCAAGTATTCATGAATCTATTATCCAATGCAATCTATATTCTGGAAGAATCTGTACAGAGTCACAAAAAGCAGTCTCGTAGAATTTGGATTACGACTCAAGTAGTGAATGATGATTGGGTACAGATTGCGATCGCCGACAATGGGATTGGCATACCTGAAGACTTGCAAGCTCGAATTTTCGATCCTTTCTTCACGACTAAACCCGTTGGCAAAGGTACTGGTTTAGGCTTATCAATTAGTTACCAAATCGTGACAGAGAGACACAAAGGCTCAATGCGCTGTGAGTCAAGCATAGGAAAAGGAACTATATTTGCGATCGATCTCCCCATTCGACAAACAAAGTCAGTATTTACAGCAATTACCGATCAAACGAACCATAAGGGAATTTTTAAGAGCGTTGCAAAGCAACGCTTTTAAAAATTCCCTTAGTTTAGGTTTGAGCGCAAAGCGCTGTACATAGGCAAGCGAAAAGTATGCTGAACTAAGTAGCTAGGCATAAGTAAACTTAAAATCCAAATGAGCATATCGCCCGCTCAGCGGGCGATATGCTCTCTGGTTTTGTTTTTTTGACTTATACCAATTCCCAAAATGGCAACGCCATTTTGGGAATCTCAAAACCTTACTGGGTTTGGTGTTTAATTCACGAAAGTGTTGTCACACTTTCGTGAATTGGTATTACGAGATAATCTTCTATTAATCTTCGTGGTTTATGATAAATGTCTTGATAAATTAACGAGTCTTAAAATCTACTAAAGAATGCGATCGCTGGCAGCTCTCATTAAAAATTGTTTACTTGACTTAGAAATCAAAGTAAATGTCACCATCAGACAAAAGCGCCAAGAAATACATATTTTGCTGGAGTCTACCTACTTTGGCGATCGCCAAAGTTTAGTAGGGGCGATCGCTAACTGTCTTAGCGACATTGATAATCGGTTGGAGTCAGCAAAAATTTATGCATTTTTGTTCGGGCAACCCTTACCTTTGTGGATAGAAAAGATAGTCCTTTCTCAAGATCAGATTTCTGTAGCTATCGAAGAGAAAAGCATACAGCCCGAAAATCCAAAGGAAATAACGATCGCCGATCGCTTTATTGTTTGCGGGCTAGGCAGCCTTGGACAGCATACCGTATTTAATTTAAAGAAGTTTTCCTATCGAGAGTATGAAGTAAAAATCCGCGCCATCGATAGGGTAAAGCCAGAACTAATGGAATTTGATAACTTCCACGAGTTTCTTGACGAACCCATCATTTTGGGAGATTGCCGCCGTTCCGAAGTGTTAATTAAAGCGGGAATCGCTGATTGTCGGGCAATTTTATTGGTGACTAGCAACGATAATGTCAATATTGAAACGGCGATCGCCGTGCGTCGGCTCAATCCCCACATTCATATTGTGGTGCGCTCCTCAAGGCAAAATCTCAATCAATTACTCAAAGAGCAATTAGGAAACTTTGTTGCCCTCGATCCTGTGGACTTACCTGCGGCCGCCTTTGCCGTAGCGGGTTTGGGCGAGGATACCCTAGGGTTATTTCAACTGGGTGTTCATAAATTGCGCGTCGTGAGCTATACCATAGAGCCCAATGATTATCAGTTTTTGAGAATTCCCGCTTTCCAATTGCATAAAAAGCACTCTCGGCTTTTAAGTCTTGCTGAGTCCCAATCCGATCGCCTTTTTTTTCAATGGCAGCCTGATCGGACTATCCAAGTTGGCGATGAGATTGTATGTATCGAGTATGTAGAACATGATTTCCCCACAATCCATCGTCATCCAGAATTAATTGATCTTTCCTCCTATCCCAATATTTCCATTTCCCAAAAAATTAATCTCCAGTTACGCAAATTTATCAGTTCGGCGTTCTGGACATCTCAATGGAAGCAAATAGTCTCTTGGTTTCAAGCCGAGAAGTCCCGTCGCCTCGTGCTATGGGGCGCAATTACGGCAATTTCCTTGTTAACGCTTAGTTCTGTTATTTTGTTTTTTAATGTGCCGAATATTTCATGGCAGAAGGCTATTTCCACCAGTATCATTTTGCTTTTAGGTGGTTATGGCGATGTCTTTGGCGGATTGGGAGGAGAGGATCAAGTCCCTTTATGGTTAATGCTATTTTGTGTATTGATTACCTTAATCAGCTTGCTGTTTGTGTTGGGAGTGGTGGGATTAGTTACCGATCAGATCCTCAGTTCTAAATTTGAATTTTTTAAGCGATCGCTTCCTCTGCCGAAAAAAGATCACATTATTCTAATTGGATTTGGGAGGCTCGGACAGAGAATCGCTGATCTTCTATTTAAATTAAAACTTCCCTTTGTAATAGTCAGTGAGAATCCCCATGATTGCGATCTTGCCGATAAAGTACCTTGGTTAACTGGCAATATCATCGAAGAATTGTCAAAGACTAATCTAGCTAGCGCGAAGAGTATGCTCTCCGTTACCGACGATCAAATGCTCAATCTCGAAGCAGCACTTTTCGCCCGTGATGCGGCGAAAAAGAACAATCGGCAAATGAATTTGGCAATCCGTACCTACGATCGCTACTTTAGCGACAATCTTTCGGAACTCTTACCCAAATCTCAATCGTTATGTGCCTATGCTCTTTCAGCAGAAGCCTTTGCAGGAGCAGCTTTTGGTGAAACTATGCTGAGTCTTTTTCGCCTTAATCAGCGCACAGTTTTAGTTGCCGAATATGTCATCTCCGAAAACGATACTTTAATTGGCAAGAATCTCTCGCAAATTGCCTATGGCTATACCGTTGTCCCTGTCTATTTAAAAACGCAACAACCTAAGGCAGATGGACATTGTGAGTTTTATATGCCTTCCGATGATGAGGTTATGAAAGCAGGCGATCGCCTGACAGTTTTAGCTTCCATTTCTGGGCTGCGGCGGATCGAGTTGGGGAATCTCCATTCCCCAAAGCAATGGCAGTTACGCGCCAAAAGACCGCTCAATTCCAGTGTATTACTAGATGCGGGAAATAAGCTCAAAAATATTTCTGGGTGCGATCTTGAGGTGGCAAGGCGGTTTATGCAAAGTCTCCCTGCGGCGATCGAGCTGCCCATGTATGACACGCAAGCCTATCGATTAGGGCAAGCCCTCATGCGGCTCCTTCCCATCAAAATTTATCCTCTATAATGACGGATCTAACTCACGCGCAAATAGGGACTTGCGAGAAAATAAGATACCAGTCCAGATTTACCAGAATCGGTGGCGCGGCTCCGCCGCGCCACCGATTCTGGTTTTATATTTGGTACCTCATTAAATCGCAAGTCCCATATCTCATCGATCGCCACCATCTCTCCATCAATAGTCATGAACTTATGATCCTTATTAGCCCTTAGTAGATTTAATGCGATCGCCATTTTCTAACTCATATAGCTGTCGCCAAGTGTATTAGGACATAAACCCCAAGAATTGACTGGCGGCGCTTCGCGCCGCCAGTCAATTCTTGGGGTTTGATTTGTCCTCATTCAAGTGACTGTAGCTATACTCAAAGACTGCCTGATTACCGCGATCGCAAATTAGTTTAAAAGTGTCTCAATCTTGCCAATGACTTCATTAATGATATTTTCTGAAGCCTTCTCAATAAAATCTATTTTTCTCGCTTGCCAGTCTAAGCTCTTAATCTGATCAGCAAGAATCGCTCCCTTAATTTTACTATCCATAAGGATTACTTCAAACTTCCATCCCTTAATCTTGGAAGTAATGGGACAAAACAGAGCCAAATTTGATCTTTGGTTATAGGCTAGCGGCGAAATTACGAAAGCTAGACGATGACCAGCTTGTTCATGTCCAGCCTGCGGATCTAAATCTAACCAGACAATATCACCACGATCTGGAATGTATAGATTTACCATGCCTCATTACCAACAGAAACACCTGTAGAAATTTCTGGATGGAGATGCTCTACGGTCATATTATCGAGTAATTCGTCTAGGGTATATTTTTTACGACGATGCGGTGTCAAAATGATCTTGCCATCAATAATTTCTATGTTGATTTCGCTTCCTGCTTGAATTTGTAACTGTTCAGCCATAGCTTGAGGAATGCGTACAGCTAAGCTATTACCCCACTTTGCGATCGCGGCTGTCATAATCAATAACCCAAACAATGTATATCTATTGTATCTACATTCTAGTGATAAAGTGTGAAAATTGTTGTTATAGCTATCGCCAAATCTAACCCACGCTCGAAAACCTTAGCGATCGCCACAATCTCACCATCATTAGTCATAAACTTATGATCCCTACCTCTGAAAAGCTATTTCAGATCCACATTGATGAAAGGTCAAAAACATTTCTTTCTTTATAAGAATAGGAAGTTATTCAAACCTCACTTGCTTTTATATGCTCCCTTAAATTCTCTATCCAAAGCGATAAATCTGAGGCTGGCAATAGAACTTCTGCAATAATCTGCCCATCGCCATCTTGAAAATACAGACATCGCTTGCCATCTATTTCACCCAAATATATTGTGTGGTGAGCTTCAAACAGAGTCAGTACACATGAAATTGGAACTCCATTAATTTTGCCACTAGAAAAATCAAAGTCTTTAGTAAAACCATTGAGAAATCTCTGCAAAACCAAGTTTCTTGAATCTGCTCCGAGATAATGACTTTGACCAGAAATTATAAGGGTAACCTCACACCACTCTTCCTCGGAAAACTGGAGAATAAATTCGTTTAATTTAAGCTGTATTAATTGTTTAGTCATCTTCCCGCAATGATTTTAGAAATTAGTATTGATCGCCAAATCCAACCCACGCTCGAAAATCTTAGCGATCGCCACCATCTCACCGTCAGTTGTCATGAACTTATGATCCTTGGTAGCTTTAGTGCGATCATCTATCTGCCATAACCTGATTCATAGACAAACTTAGCTTAGGGAAAATATTAGAAATAATTTGGTTATTCTCTCGATAAACCTTCTCAACATAAGTTCCATTTACTAAACTAAGCACCGAAAAAGTACCTAATAGAAAATCTACAATCCAATATTCGGGGATGCCAAATTGAGCATATTCTTCGCGCTTTTCTACAGTATCCACAGTACGACAAGTTGGACTAACAATCTCAATTGCTAATAGGCAAGGTTCATACAACATATCAGGCTGATTACCTAATCCCCGTTTCTGCTCTAGAGTCATCACCAATACATCAGGTCGGCGCGTGCGTTTACCATTAAATATTTCAGTGCTATTAACTCGTACACAGTAAGGTAATTGATACTCCTGTACTGCTGACTGTAAAAAAAATGCCAAGAACATCATCACATCGTTATGCAAAACCGTTGCTGGAGTCACTTCAATTAGTTCTCCATCATTAAAGTCATAACGCTTATCAGTGCCGTCATCATAGGTCAGATATTCTTCAAAGGTGATTTTTCTAGTAGTGGTAACAGTCATCAGTTTGTAACCTCTTTGACTATATTTAGTCTTGATCGTTATTGTAACAAAGCAAATCTAACCCTTTCTCAAAAATCTCATCGATCGCCACCATCTCACCATCAGTAGTCATAAACTTATGATCCTTAGTAGCTTTGATGCGATCGCCATTTTCTAGCTCATACTCAAAGACTTCTTGATTACCGCGATCGTGCCATTGGGCGATCGGTTGCGTATAGACAAATCCATTCTCATCAACACTGTAAACCTGACATTCAATTTGATGCTCCACGATTTTACCGATGGGCATTAAGCCATATTCCACAGTTCGCACCAAAGTATCGTAGCTGAGGCAATACTCCGCAAAGAGAACCATCTGATCGAAGAGGTCATTAGAAATTTCTTTTCTAATTCCATTCTTCGCGCAACCATCAAGGAAAATAGAACGCTGTTTTTCCATTTCTTCAGGTTTCTTTTTACCCATCGCCCGCCGCAATAAGTCCGCCGCACCCAGAGAATATCCTGCCAGTTCCTGAGCCATTTTCATGATCTGCTCTTGATAACAGTTATGGGTAACGACTCCATTGGCAAGAAAATAGGGAGAACTTTGCTCTACCATTTCAATATCAAAGCATTCAGCAGTTCCCCAATCTTCAACGGATACTACAAATACGGGAATTACTGCATTCAAAGAATTAGGATCTAACTGCAAAAGTGTTGATCCATAAGTGATAGCATTTTCCGTCTCAGTTAAAGGCTTTAATTCATAGGCAAAGCGATCGCCTTCTGGCGTAAGAAAGCGATGCTCTGGCGTGCAGTAAATTTCTGCACCTGTGGAAAGTGTAATTTTGACAATTGATTTAATGCCGCTTTCCCATTGTTTCGCAACTTTTGCTGACCATACACGCTTACCATCGGACGAGAGAATTAGATCGCCTTTGCGAATGTTCTCAATTGCGGTACTTGTGCCATCTGGTCTAGCAATTAATGTTCCTTTTGCGAGGCATAATACACCGTATGTATTATTTAAAATTGGTTCTAAAGTATGGTGCTGATACTCGATCGCTTCTCGCCCATGCTTACGATTAATGAACTTGGGAATTAGTCCCGCATCCAAGGGACCGGGACGATAAAGCGCCAGAATCGAAGAAATATCTTCAATATTAGAAGGCTTGAGATCCTTGACGATCTGCTTCATGCCTGACGATTCCAATTGGAATACTCCTTCGAGATCGCCTTTTTCTAATAGCTTATAGGTTTTTTGGTTTGCCTCCGTGGACATATCAGGGGCGATCGCATCGATATGGAAATGTGGATCTTGATTGTCGCGAATTAGCTTACTGGTATGCTCAATCGTGGTTAAGTTCCGTAATCCCAAGAAGTCCATTTTTAATAGACCGAGGGATTCTAAATCCTCCATTGTGTATTGCGTGACCACCTGACCTTCATTGCTGCGTTGCAATGGCACAACTTCATCTAATGGAAATGGAGAAATCACCACACCCGCCGCATGAACGCCTGAACTTTTGTTCACACCTTCGATGCGCATCGCCATGTCTAGCCATTCAAAAACTTTGGCATCTTGCTTATAGCGATCGCGAAATTCTGGTGCTGGCGACTCCTCGGAAATCATCACCTTTAACTTTGCTGGTTTCCCTCGCGATACGGGAATCATCTTCGCCATCTTGTCGGCTTCGCTATAGGACACATCTAGCACCCGTCCCACATCCTTAAGCACTGCCTTAGAAGTCAAGCGGTTAAAGGTGACAATCTGCGCGACCCGTTCCTGACCATAGCGCTGAGTGACATAATCAATCAATTCCCCACGGTGATCGATACAGAAGTCCGTATCAATATCAGGCATCGACTTCCGTTCAGGATTAAGGAATCTTTCAAAGAGCAGTCCATGATGAATCGGGTCAATATTCGTAATTCCTAAGGAATATGCCACAAGAGAACCCGCCGCACTGCCTCTCCCTGGCCCGACGGGAATCTGTTTATCTCTGGCATATTTAATATAGTCCCACACCACAAGAAAATAAGTGGCAAAGCCCATTTGCATGATGATTCCCAATTCAAAACGCAGACGCTCTTGGTAATTTTGGGGAATCTCCGCATGGGTTTTGACATTAAATCTTTGCAGTAAACCTTGCCATGTGACCTCCTCAAAATAGGTGTCCGCAGTATGTCCTTCAGGAATCGGATAGTCGGCAGCACGGGGATCGCGCATGAGGTCGTAGGGCTTGACTTTATTGGCGGCATGAAGGGTATTGGCGAGGGCTTCCTCAATTAACTCATCTTCCAAATGATCGCGAAATAGCTGCTTCATCTCATCATAGGACTTGAGATATTCCATGCCGCTATAGCGGAGGCGCTTCTCATCGGAAATGAGTTTTCCTGTTTGAATACAAAGCAACGCATCGTGGGCTTCCACATCGGAGCAGGATGTAAAGTGAGAATCATTAGTAGCAATTACGCGAATATCCAATTCCCTTGCAATCTTAAAAATCTCCACATTCACAATCCGATCTTCAGGATAGCCGTGATCTTGAATTTCTAAATAATAATCATCGCCAAAATGTTCCTTATACCAAGCCGCCACTCGTCTCGCTTCTTCAGGATCGCCTTTCATAATCGCCTGCGGAACTTCTCCTGCTAAACATCCCGAAGTAAGTATCAAACCTTCTTTGTATTGCAGAAGATAATCTTTACTGATGCAGGGACGCGCAAAAATTCCTTTCCCCTGAAAGCCCTGCAAATGGGAAATGGAAGTTAGTTTAACGAGATTACGATAGCCCTGAGTATCTTTGGCAAGAACGCATTGGTGATATTTTTTCTTTTTCTCCTGCTTGGTAATGTCCCCATTTAAAACATACATTTCATTGCCAATAATTGGCTTAATTCCCTTAGATTTGCAGGTTTTGATCAGCTCGATCGCCCCATACATCACCCCATGATCGGTCAAGGCGATCGCAGGCATCCCAAGTTCCACCGCACGACTAACTAGATCAGGAATCTGGCTTGCCCCATCGAGCAAACTATATTCAGTATGAACATGTAATCCAACAAATCCAGTCATAGCAATCTCTAACATCAAATCTAGACCTATAGATTAACACGGGGCTATTAGAGTTCTATGGCGATCGCATATTAATACCAAAACACAAAATGGCGTAGCCATTTTGTGTTTTGAAAACCCTTACTGGGTTTGGTTTTTAATTCACAAAAGTGGTGTCACACTTTCGTGAATTGGTATAACTGATGTTATAGCTATATTCACTTAAGTCAGGACATCAAACCCAATAGAGATTTGCGGCGCGAAGCGCCGCAAATCTCTATTGGGTTTGATTTACTAAGATTACTGACTATAGCTATACGTAAGCTATACGTATAGCCCTTACAGCAATTATCGATCAAACGAACCAAAAGAAGATTTTTAAAAGCTTTGCAAAGCAAAGCTTTTAAAAATCTTCTTGTTTCGGGTTTGAGCGCAAAGCGCTGTAAATTGCAATGCAAGTATTTTTTATAAAATAATCACCTTTTTTGGTGGTAAGTATTTTTACTCACGATTAGGTTGATGGGGACAGATTTGTGTAAAATTATTAAGACTTTGTAAAAAAGCAATTTTATATACTGAAAACTTAAATTTTTATGGCAAAAAAGAATCTAGCAAGCTTGACCTCTGCTGACTTGGCAGGCAAAAAAGTATTAGTAAGAGTTGATTTCAACGTTCCTCAAGATGAAACTGGCAAAATTACCGACGATACTCGTATTCGTGCGGCTCTGCCAACTATTAAATACTTGACTGAAGCTGGCGCTCGCGTAATCCTCACCAGTCACTTCGGCAGACCCAAGGGTGTTACCGAAAGCCTTCGTCTTAATCCTGTTGCAGCCCGTTTGTCTGAATTGCTTGGTAAGCCTGTGGTCAAAACCGATGATTGCATCGGCGATGCGGTTGCAGCTCAAGTAAATGCCCTCAACAATGGTGATGTCGCTTTGCTAGAAAACGTTCGTTTCTATCCTGAAGAAGAAAAGAACGATCCTGAATTTGCTAAAAAGTTAGCTTCCTTAGCTGATATTTATGTAAATGATGCTTTCGGTACTGCTCACCGTGCCCATGCTTCTACTGAAGGCGTAACCAAGTACATCAGCACCTCCGTTGCTGGTTTCTTGCTCGACAAAGAATTGCAATATCTCAGTGGTGCGATCGACAATCCTCAGCGTCCACTCGCAGCGATCGTTGGCGGCTCCAAGGTTTCCAGCAAGATCGGCGTGATCGAAACCTTGCTGGATAAGGTTGATGTACTGCTCATTGGCGGCGGTATGATTTTTACTTTCTACAAAGCTCGTGGCTTGAATGTTGGTAAGTCTCTCGTTGAAGAAGATAAGCTAGACCTAGCCCGCGCTCTTGAAAAGAAAGCCGCAGAGCGTGGTGTGAAGTTCTTGCTTCCTACCGATGTAGTTGTTGCGGATAACTTTAAGCCTGACGCTAACTCTCAAACCGTCAGCATTGAAAATATTCCCGATGGTTGGATGGGCTTGGATATTGGTCCTGACTCTGTAAAGGTATTTCAAGCAGCACTTGCGGATTGCAAATCCGCGATTTGGAATGGACCTATGGGTGTATTTGAATTTGATAAGTTTGCCGTTGGTACTGAAGCGATCGCCCATACCCTTGCTGACTTGACAGGTAAAGGCACAATCACCATCATCGGTGGTGGTGACTCCGTAGCCGCTGTTGAGAAGGTGGGTGTTGCTGACAAGATGAGCCACATCTCCACTGGTGGTGGGGCAAGCTTAGAATTGCTCGAAGGCAAAATCCTTCCTGGAATTGCTGCTTTGAACGAAGCTTAATACATAAAAAAGCGGCGCTTTGCGCCGCTTTTTTATTCCCAAAAATCAACATTTAGCATTGAGTCAATATCTCGCTCAAACTGCCATGTATCGGGAAATTGATAGCCTTTTTTAGCGTACTCACCCCTAACATCCTTTAAGGCATACTTCCAAGCCGAATCAAAAAATTCATCCCAAAATTTTTTCAGGCTAGGCATATCTTCAAGCTCAATCTCGATATCAGTCCGTTGAGTCCTGATCGTATTTTCCCATCCTTCAAAACAGTCAGGCATATTGACATACATTCGTTTGAGTAGATGGGCAAGTAACACCCGCAGCCGATTCCTGACTTCCTTTTTCTGAGATGCGCCCAAGCTCTCGATCTCCTCTATTAAGTTTTCAAGATCTACATGATCAAAGTCCCTAGCCTTGAGTTTGGCTACGGTATCTTGAGTCCATAGGAAGAAATCGGACTCATATAAAGTTTGGCACACAATAGCCCGTGTCATTTCTAGCTCCTACAACGATTTTCAATCTAAGAACCCTCTCGAAACTTGAAAGTGTTGCATAGTAACACTTTCAAGTTTTTGGGTTTGACTTTTTCGGGCTGCAAATCATTTGTTAACGAAAGTTATCAGGATTGAGTCTTCTGCCGCCGCTATTAAAGCCACTGTTTGCAAAGTTACCCGTACCACCATCACTGGGATCGAGGAATGGTTTTAGGTAAAGGTTACCACCGCGCAAATTAGTAGGAGTATTAGAGCCTGAGCGGTTTGGTGACAGGACAGAACCAAGCACGCCATTGATTCCCGACAAATCAATGCCTAAGCCCAGATCGCTGCTGAGATCGCCTAAAGAGCGATCGCGTCCTCTATAGGTATTGACTGCGGTAGTTTGCTGACCGTTATCAGCCGTAGCAAGATTTCCAAAAACCTTGTCACGAGTAGCGATCGGATCTTGCCCGTTAGGCACGGTGAACACGATGCGACAGGCAGAATTTTTATCGGTAGTTGCACAGACTACGTTATAGCCATTTTCAGTGCTAGTACGCATTTCTACCAAGCCATCGGGGCGGTATAGTTCGAGACGACGGCTGATTTCGTTGCAACGACGTTCGGGAGACCAGCCATCACCCATCGCCGCAGGCGCAGCCCAAGGGAAATATTTTTGCGGTTGGCTCTTGGGTTGATAGACAACGATGTATTGACCTTCTCGCATTTGACAACTAAAGCGAGCTGTCTTGTTATCTGAAGGATTGGCAGCTTTGTCGCTAGGCTTATCGGAGGGAATTGTCGAAGGGGTTGAGTTCGGGTTAGTCTCAACGGGAACGATCTGCGCAAAGCTGGGCATTGCCGCAAGGGGCAAAGTTAAGGCGATCGCTAGATAGCTGATCTGTTTTTTGAGAAATTGAGTTGCGGTGCGAGTTGGGTAATTCATAGGATTAGTGGGATTAGCGAGTATATAAAAACTGATAAGCAGATCGAACTTTCCCCCAGATATATTTTGCTGCCTAGTAAGACCTAGAAGAGCGTACCGCCCGCGTAGCGGGCGGTACGCTCTCTGGGTTTTTTAATTATGCTGGACTACTTAATACCTAAATGATTTATACCAATTCACGAAAGTGTGACAACACTTTTGTGAATTAAAAAGTAAACCTAGTAAGGGTTTTCACAGCTCAAAATGGCGTAGCCATTTTGAGCTGTGGTATTAGCTATAGAGATTGCTATCGACCTATGACCGCCAGAGATAGTAATAAGTTCCCCTGCACGCAAAAAAATTGCCGCAATATGCACGGCAATTTTTTGCGGCAATTTTTTTACTTATCGATTTCTTCGGTTTCTTCATCTGACTCTTTATCTGAGGGTAAGGGCGATCGCAAAATTACCGTATTTTGCAGTTTACCAATCCCCTCAATTTCGATATAAATGCGATCGCCTGCCTCCATTGGTCCTACCCCTTCGGGTGTCCCCGTCAGGATAATATCGCCTGGAAGCAAAGTCATAATCTGGCTAATGTAAGACACGATGTAGTCGGGAGAAAACACCATTTCCTCAATAGAGGCGGACTGGAAAGGCTTCTTAAAGTCATTGACGAAGGTTTGTAGCATGGCTGTGGGACTGATTTCACGCACGATCCAAGGTCCCAACGGACAAAAGGTATCAAACCCCTTTCCCCTAGTCCATTGGCTGTCCTTTCTTTGCAAATCTCTTGCGGTGACATCATTGGCGATCGTGTAGCCCCAAATGGCAGCGATCGCCTGTTTGGGAGTCAGATTAAAACAATGGGAACCGATTACCATTGCCAACTCGCCTTCATACTCCACCCGATTCGACTGTGGTGGCAGGGTTATTTCCCCTTCAGGATCGATTAAAGTTGTAGTTGGCTTTAAAAATAGGATTGGTTCTTTCGGCACTTCACCACCCATCTCAGCGGCATGAGCGGAATAATTTTTACCAACAGCTACAATCTTGCTCGGTTCACAGGGAACTAAGAGTTGGTAGGTATCTGGAGCAAGTAAATCACCATTTGGCTCCCCTCCCAGCCAAGGTGCTGCACTGAGGATCTTGACAGATTGGTTCAACTCTAACAGCCCGTAATAAACTTTTCCTTGGGAAGTTTTTACGCGAACATAACGCTCCGCCATAACATCTTTTTTTCGTATCTAAACATTAATAAGGGGAAATCTAGCAAACTTGATTATATAGCAATCGCTATCATAAGCCTAGAAAGGAGAGTCAGTACATTCTTGCTTGGAGTTCTTGTGAAGCTAGCGGCGAGTTAGCGGCGATCGCAGTTCATTTTGGACTTTCTTTGGATACTCACTGAGTTAATTTGAGCTATACCGCCGTGAAGTACGGGATTGTTTTCCTGTATTCGGTGAGGAAACAACCATCTGCAACTCGCTGACTTGAAAATTACTTAAGTAGTTCAGCATAGTTACAACCCGAAGCTAGAGCCTGTTCCGTCTACTAAGCGGCATATACTCCTAGGTTTTAAGTTTACTAACGCTACTTAGTAAATAGCTGGGCATAACTAATAATCCAGATTCCAAAGATATAGCACAGGCTGCGCGTACGCTACAGCTTTTGGGATTTTATATTAATTGCGCCTAGCTACATAGCAAGCCTTAGCAAGACTCAGATATGGTGGTAGTTTTTAAATTAGTAATTGGAAATATGAATCTATCGACATTTATTTTAATCTCGCTGGTAGCTGGAGTTGCGTTTGGAACTTTACTGAATACGACTTTTCCTGAAAATATCGAACTAATTAACCAAGTTTTTTTAGCTCCAGTCGGTGAGTCTTTCTTAAGGCTGATTCAGTTTGTAGTTGTTCCCATTGTTTTTTCCTCTTTAATTATGGGTTTAACCCGAATTCAAGGGGCTGGTCAAGTGGGTAGATATACGGTCAAGTTGATGACCAGTTACCTAGTGACTAGCTCGATCGCTCTGGGAGTGGGTATGGGGACAGCCTATATAATTCAGCCTGGTAGCGGTGTGACGGGTTTTTCCCTATCCGCAGATATTAATCTGGTGGAATCCCCTTCACTCCTATCTTGGCTCGTGAGTTTAATTCCTGTAAATCCTTTAGAAGCCCTTAGTACTGGTAATCTTTTGCAAATCATCTTTTCCGCAGTATTGTTGGGAATTGGGATCCAAATTGCTAAGGAGAAAGCCAAGCCCTTTGTCGAATTGATTGAAAGCATCTATCACATTAGCGAAAGGACTCTATCGGTAATCTTGTATGTAGCTCCTCTAGGCGTTTTTGCGCTGATGAGTTCGACGATCGCCACCCAAGGTTTAGAATTAGTTGCCAAATTATTGTTCTATGTTTTGGGATTAGTAATTGCTTCTTCGATCATGCTCAGCCTCGATATGTCGATCCTGTTTTTGCTCAAAGCCGATCCCGTAAAATTTATCCGCAGTCTCTCAGAAGCGATCGCGCTCGCTTTTGGGACGGCTAGTTCTAATGCTGCTTTGCCCGTTGTCTTACAAAATATTCAAGAAAATTATGGTTTGCGGGAAGAAATTGCCAGCTTTGCTATTCCTCTAGGAACCGCCCTAAAACGTGATGGTGCGGCAATTTTACAAGGTTTTAACGCTTTATTTGTCGCCCAGATTTATCAAGTACCTTTAACACCATCGCTGTTAATGGCGATCGCCGTTAGTAGTTTACTTGTTTCCTTTAGTACCCCTGGCGTTCCAGGTTCGGCATTGATTACGATGGCAACCGTACTATCAGCGTCGGGACTGCCCCTAGAAGCGATCGCCTTGGTTGCGGGTATCGATCGCCTCACCGATGGGTTAAAGACTGTCGTAAATATTATTGGTAATAGCGTAAACGCCATCATCCTGAGCCATTGGGAGGCGGAACAATTACCTGAAGTAGAACAAATACCTGCTAGATAAATAAAAACAAAGCCTATGCCAAACGCTAAGCGTTTGGCATAGGCTTTTATAGCTACAGTCACTTGACTTAGGACAAATCAAACCCCCAAGAATTGAGTGGCGGCGCTTCGCGCCGCCACTCAATTCTTGGGGGTTATGTCCTAGTACAATTGGCGACAGCTATAATACCAATTCACGAAAGTGTGACAACACTTTTGTGAATTAAACACCAAACCCAGTAAGGGTTTTCAAAGCTCAAAATGGCTACGCCATTTTGAGCTTTGGTATTAGAAACCACGGACATCTTGCGGTAAAAAAGCGCGATCGCTGGGTAACATCGCCACGGGTTCAGTGAGCGTAAATTCTGCTTTCAGAATCCAATCTTTGAGAGTTTTAGCCGCTTCTTCCGATAGATGTAAACTGGCAAGAGGCGCAGTACGCACCGTAGAACCCGCGATCGTGATTTTGCCCGACTTGAGTTGCGCGTAGGAAACCGAACCAAAAATCGGACGCACTCGCCGAGGAATAGAGAAGTCTATCACGGGCGCAACCAACTCTTCGTCAAGTACTGCGGCTCTAGCGACCACTTCTTCATTAATTACAGGAAGGGGAACAGCTACACCCATCATTAAGGATGCACCATAATTACGAAAGTAGCAACCCCGCACCCATTCCGCAGTCATTTGTTTGGCATCGCCAATCAGAGCTAGAGTTGCCGCTGGTCCTATGGGAGTGCGATTCTCTAAGCGCTTTTGTAATGGAAAATGTTGGGTTCCTTCCCATGCCACATAGCCGATGCCCCCGCCCATAAATATGCGCGTACCAATACCAATTAACTGCAAATCTGGATCGTTCCATAATGGCGAAATCGCTCCAGGATTGGAATAAACCGCATTCCCCAAACGGGGTTGCAGAGGACCTAGATAGGTATATAGAGTCTCTTCTCCTCCATTGACTCCCACAATAAAATTTTGATAAAGATTGCGAGGATTAAATAGATAGAACTGATTGATCGATTCTTTCGTAATCGTAGTTTCAAAATTAGCTCGGGGATAGCAATCATTGGGATGTCCGATCGCTTTAAAGGTCAATGTTTTGCCAGCAATCAGATCGGCGATCGCATGACCACCACCGCGATATTGAGGAGATTCGTCGCTAGGATCGGCTTCTTGGGTTGCTCCTAAATAGATATCGACAGCACCAAACCCCGCGTAGGCAGGTACACCATCAATCCAACAAGTGCGAATCTTAATTGGAGGATCGGTATGCCCCAAATTAAGAATTGCTCCCGATGACTCCATTGGCTCAAATGTACCAGTAACGATCACATCCACCTGTTTAGCAGCTTGAGTAACACCGATATCCACAACAAGGGATTTGAGTTCGGTAGCAGTGAGTACTTTAGCCTTACCAGCTTTGATTTTGGCGTTAATATCAGCGATCGTTTGGGACATAGGACTTTGCTATATGGCAGTTATCTAGCAATATAACGCTTTACGCTCCATTAAAATTCAATATATTTTTTGAAAGTGCTGCTTTGCAGCACTTTCAAAAAATGGCAATCCTTTAATTCTGCCTAGCTACTTACAAAGACCAGCCATTAATTGATAGATTACCAGCATGGATGCGATCTAAGGCTCGTTTGCCGCCCCATCGTCGAACAATTTTATCGTCATACTCATCAGCTATTTCCATTACGGCTTTTACCGAGGCTTCTAATTCTTTTATGTCACAGGTAGAGCCTACAATCGAATGTTCAAAGAGAATTTCGCTGTCTGGAGAGATCCCAAAAGCCCCAAAAATCATTTTGGCATTTTCTTCCAGCAAATAACGCATCAATTCTGGAGTTAATACAGCACCAACTACTACATACGATCGCGTATTAATCACAGCATCATCTTCATCCCAAGGGAAAATCAAAACCTCTACAAGCGCCGATCCCATAAATATGCCTAAGCCTGGAATATCTTGACGTGCACAGGGGCATTTTCCAAATATCTCTTGCATCCAAGTTACTACTTTTTCATAGCAGGCTTCTTGAGCAGCAGTTTGAAATTTCAAGTTATTTGCCTCCAAAAGTGTAGAAAACTGTGTGAGTTTGGCAATCAATAGTAACAATTAGATTGATCATAGATTGATCAGACTATACCCATACACAGCGACATTTTCATAGGATTTTGGAAATATAGCTACTGCCAAGCGTATTAGTGCATAAACTAAAACCTAAGGCGCACGCTGTGCGTGCGCCTTAGGTTTTAGGGTTTTATATTTAATTAAGCCCACTTACTTAACTCTATTTACTCGAACTAAGGCAAATCGAAATTTGCGGTAGCTAGACGGCAAGTAAATCGGTGAAAACAAATAACGTCCTCCCTAGCACCTTGTACATTAACACCTTGTACTATGATGGATAAATCTTAAGAGATACCAAAAATTTGCCTTATTACTTCTTGCGTTTAGGAGGAAACATAGTTGGCTAGTCGCTTTTTATTTACATCTGAATCAGTTACGGAAGGTCATCCCGATAAAATCTGCGATCAAATTTCCGATACGATTCTCGATACCTTATTGGCTCAAGATCCGCGATCGCGTGTCGCTGCCGAGGTTGTGGTAAACACAGGTCTGGTCTTGATCACTGGGGAAATCACAACTAAAGCGCATGTCAATTACGTCGATATTGCCCGTAAAAAAATTGCTGAAATTGGTTATATCAATGCTGACAATGGATTTTCCGCCAATAGCTGCGCGGTAATGGTCGCACTTGACGAACAGTCTCCAGACATTGCCCAAGGCGTAAATGTTGCCCTCGAAGCCCGCACTGGCGAAGAAGAAGACGCGGCTCTAGAAGCGGTTGGAGCTGGCGACCAAGGGATCATGTTTGGGTTTGCTTGCAATGAAACCCCTGAGTTTATGCCCTTGCCGATCGCCATTGCTCACCGTTTAGCCCGTCAGTTATCGGTAGTGCGCAAAAATGGCACTCTGTCCTATTTACGTCCCGATGGCAAAACCCAAGTCACCGTGGTTTATGAAGATAATAAACCCGTAGCGATCGACACGATCCTGATTTCTACCCAACATGATGCCGCGATTGACGGCATTAGCGATGAAGCTAAGGTACAGGAAAAAATTAAAGCCGATCTCTGGACGCATGTAGTTTTACCCAGCTTTACCGATACATTGGTCAAACCTAACGAACAAACTCGCTACTTAGTAAATCCTACGGGCAAGTTTGTGATTGGTGGTCCTCAAGGTGACTCAGGTCTAACTGGTCGCAAAATTATTGTCGATACTTATGGTGGTTATGCACGTCATGGTGGCGGTGCTTTTTCGGGTAAAGATCCGACAAAGGTTGATCGCAGCGCTGCCTATGCTGCGCGTCATGCGGCCAAGAATATTGTAGCGGCAGGGCTAGCTAGCAAATGTGAATTACAAATTAGCTATGCGATCGGTGTGGCTCGTCCTACCAGTATGCACATTGATACCTTTGGTACTGGCAAGGTCGATGAAGAGACTTTGCTCCGCCTAGTGAAGGATCATTTTGATTTACGCCCTGCGGCAATTATCAAAAATTTTGATTTGCAAAATTTGCCTGGCGATCGCAAGGGGCGCTTTTATCAAGATGTGGCTGCTTATGGTCATTTGGGACGCAATGATCTCGATCTGCCATGGGAGCGTCTTGACAAAGTGGAAATCTTGCAAAAGAACGCTTAATTCTACATAGCAAGAATATATAAAGGGCACTAAGACATAAACCCCCACAAATCGACTGGCGGCGCTAAGCGCCGCCAGTCGATTTGTGGGGTTTGATTTGTCCTAAGTAAAAAAGTTAAGAAATGGCTACGCCATAAAACCCTAAAGATGATTGGCAGCGCTTAGCGCCGCCAATCATCTTCCTCTCGCTCTGGGCATGAACGAAATCATGACGCTCCTGAAGGCTTGGCTTTTAGAAACACTGCTTCAGTTTGTTTGGCGAGGTTGTCCCATGCAAATCTTTCTTTGAGCTCAGCCTGAGCGTTATTTGCTAGGGTATTTGCATAGTCTCGATTTCGCAAAATTTCAATAATTCCATCAGCTACAGAATTAGCATCATTGACCCTTGTGACTATCCCTGTAATCTGATGGCGGACGACTTCAGGTAAACCACCCGTATCAGAAACCACGAGGGGGATTTTGGCGGCAAAACTCTCAAGGGCAACGATCCCAAATGGCTCGTAGAGACTAGGAAAAACGGCGCAATCGGCAACTTTCTGGAATTCCCAAAAATCTTCATCTGCCATAAACCCAGTGAATAATACTTTGTGATAAATGCCAAGATCCCAAGCTTGACGTTGGAGGAGAATTGAATAGGCATCGCCAGTTCCAATAATTACTAATCGGACTTGGTCATTCATTGCGGCTAACACCTTGGGCATGGCATTTAGCAAAATATAAATACCCTTCTCATAGGTGATGCGCCCGACAAAATAGACGATCGCTTCTTCTGATTTGGCATACTTGGATCGGAGTGATGCAAGATCTAACTGGCGAGAGGCAGCAATATTTTGCCAACGTTCAACACTCAAGCCGTTATACACCACATCTGTCTTTTCGGGCGGGCAATCTAAAGCCCTTTGTAATTCACCCCGCATATATTCGGAACAAACAATGATGCGCTGAGATGCCTTTGTTAAGCGAATTTCTTTGTGATGAATATATCGTTGAGTGTCATTATGAATTCCATTGCATCGTCCATATTCGGTAGCATGGATAGTGGTCACAAGGGGAATGGCAAATTCATGATTCAGAGCGATCGCCGCTTCTTCAACTAACCAATCATGGGCATGAATTAAGTCCATAGGATTAATTGTCAAGAACTCTCTAGCAAAGTCCAACATATGGGCATTCATCTGCCCAACCCATTGAAAAAAGTCCTTATCGGCTTGAACGGGAACGCGATACACATGAATACCATTAACGATCGCTTCTAAAGGCTCGCTTTCAACTGCGACCGTGATTAAATAAACTTCATGTCCGCGTTTAACGATTTCAGGATACAGCTCTGCTACATGCCGAGAGATTCCTCCAATGATGCGTGGTGGAAACTCCCAAGCTAGAGCAAGAATACGCATGATATTTAAGTAATATTTTGATTGATATTGTGATTGATTAAGGCGACAATCAAGTCATAAAAGAGATACATTGCTTTGTTTTCTCCCATAAGCAAAATGTAAAATCTAAAACCTGACTGCGATTTATTTTTGCTTTGCTTACGTTTATCAAACACATAGGCAATGTACTGCAAGTAATAAGTCTTACTTAACTATAGCAACTATCTAAGTAACTAAGTAAGGTAACTAAGTAAGTGGGCTTAATTAAATATAAAACCCTAAAAAATTGGTATAACACTAGGTATAACGAGGGATATTGGTCTTTATGTTTTTGCGTATAGCTGCCAATTACTGCTATGGCAAAGTGTTTTGCTTGCCCAAGATGAGTGGCGGCGCTTTGCGCCGCCACTCATCTTGGGGTTTGATTTGTCCTAAGTCAAGTGAATGTAGCTATAAAATGGGAGCGCTATTTAAAAATAGCCATAGACCTTTACTGGGTATGGATTAGAGCGCAGATTTATGGCAGAGCAAAACCTAAGGCTTTATATCAAAATACGAAGAAATGGCTCAAGATTATGTTACGCTCACTGCATAATTTGTGATACCTTGCATGAAACCGTGTGAATTGTGAGAGGAGGCAGTTATGACAGAAAACAAGAATAAAGAAGCATTTGAGCGTGTCACTCAACAAGTTGGAGAGACTTGGACAAAGGTACAGCCGCAATTGCAAGCGCTATTACTAAAACTTGTGAAAAGCTTGCTGCCTGCACTGCGCAATCTGCAAACCAAGCTTACCCCTTCCAAGGTGACGACAGAAGGGCAGCCCGAAACCGCTACCGCTGATATCTCTAGCAATCCGACCCTCAATAAAGTTTTGCAAACAGGGCAGGTATGGTCAGCCAAGGCGATCGCTGTGTTAGTCAGTGCCTTAACAAAACTTCAACAAAATCTAGCAGGTCAAGAAAGCACCTTAGATGCCAATGGTGAGGTTGCTGGACTGCTAAATGCCTCTACTGAAGTGGATTCTCCGCTAGTAGCACAAGTTAAACAGGAATTTGGCATTGCTTGGAAGTTTGTGAAAGAACAAGTAACTCCCAAAATTTTAGGATTCCTCCAGATTTCCGTGGACAAACTCGATCCGATCGCCACCAATATTTGGCAAAAAGCCTCAGCTAAGGCAGCTTCAACCCCAAGTTTGGTCAATTCTTGGGAAAAACTACAAGAAAATGACGCTTGGAAAAAGACGGTTACGGCTACGACTCCAATTTGGCGTTCTATGAGTAGTATTGCGGGACAGGTTCCCCTCTCCGATGAAATCAAGCTCATTCTCGATAAGCGTGCTGGTACGATCGCTTTAGTGACCCTATTTTCGCTGTTGATCCTTCTCAAACCATCCCATGCCCATAGCCAAAACCTGAAAAAGGTGGCAACCAGCCCGACGGTAATTAGCCAACCTAGCACTAATCCCCAAAAGCAACCAGTTAATAAGGACTTGGTTAAGCCAGAGCGTGGAGATGTACCGTTAACTGCCGAACAAATTGAGATCGCCAAAATCCAAACCCAAGTTGCTGAAGTTGCCAATCAGTACGGCGAATCACTGCTGAGTTCTGTTCAGACCAACTTTAAGCGCGGACGCTTGATTGTAGCTCTCAATGAGGGATGGTATCAGCTTGAACCAACTCAACAGAGCCAATTGGTAAAAGATCTGCAAATTCGTTCGCAATCACTCAATTTCAAGAAATTATTTGTCGCTGATGCCGAAAATCATCTGATTGCCCGTACACCTGTTACTGGCAATGAGGTTGTCATTCTGAGACAGTAATTTCAACCGTCTCATTAAATCTCATGGCAGAAGCAAAGGATCAACGACATCCCCAGTACACCAAGGATCGGCAAATTGTTAACGAATTGCTGGCGCAATCACGTCAGAGCAATCGTGACTATGCCGATCTTGCTCGTCTGATCGTCCGCTATAAGGGATTTGTCGGAGCAAGGGACATTCAAACCGATCTATTAAAGATTCTGAATAATTGGCAATTAACTGAGGAAGAATTATTTGTAAAAACCAGAGCAATTCATGCGGTGGGGAAAGTTTATATGGCACAGGATGAAGGACAGGATGACTGGGCATAGAAAATTAATGTATAGCTACAGTCCCTTGACTTAGGACAAATCAAACCCCAAGAATTGACTGGCGGCGCTTCGCGCCGCCAGTCAATTCTTGGGGTTTATGTCCTAGTACAGGCGATAGCTATAAATATCAAACAACAAGCCCAAAAAATGACCTCCACGGGAGGTCATTTTTTTAGGCTTGTTTTGATTCTGAGCCATCAATGATACGTTGGAATAGATAGCCTGTCCCCCTTGCCGTCAAGATTAACTCAGGATTGCTAGGATCTTCTTCAAGCTTTGCCCGCAGACGAGAAATATGTACGTCAACAACGCGCGTATCGACATGACGCTCAGGGGTATAGCCCCAAACCTCTTGTAAAATTTCGGCTCTTGAAAAAGCCTCGCCCGATCGCCCGACCAATAATTCCAACAAACTGAACTCCATACCTGTCAAACGAATGCGCTCATCAGACTTATAGACTTGACGCTTGTTAGTATCGATCTTGATCGTATTAATATGAATCACACCAGAACTGGGGATACCCGATGTGCCATTGCGATCAAATCGTCGCAATACCGAACGAATCCTTGCTTCTAATTCTTTGGGCGAAAAGGGCTTTACAACGTAATCATCCGCACCTAATTCAAGTCCAGTAATGCGATCGGCAACATCACCTAAAGCTGTTAGCATGATAATCGGAATATCAGATTCTTTTCGTAGCTCTTGACATACCCCGTAGCCGTCGAGTTTTGGCATCATGACATCGAGAACTACCAAGTCAGGATTTTCTGTATGAAAAACTTGGATCGCTTCTTCGCCATCTGCGGCGGTGACGACCTCGTAACCGATCATTGAAAGACGTGTCTCCAGAATCCGACGAATACTTGCTTCGTCGTCCACAACTAGAATTTTTTCCTTATGGTTTTCCAAGCCAGTTTACACTCCACTATGTTGCTAGCTGCAATTCAGTAAAATTTTATTGTTTTACATATTTATTTAACTAAGTTTACAAGAAATTGGTCGTTACAATCCGAAAACAAAACTTAAAGTTTCAGAATATGAGTTTATCCAAGCAAGAGATGTATAGAGGGTTATTTCGGTTTTATAACGGGCTTTGTGCGGGGGATTGCGATAAAATTGGGTGAAGCTTTAGACAAAATGAGGATTTTCGATCGTGACTGAACCAACTCAAGTACCACAGGCTACCGATCCCAAAATGGGATTTAACACCTATGCAGAGCGCTTAAACGGTCGTGCGGCAATGGTCGGATTCATTATTGCTGTAGCGATCGAACTTGTTACTGGGAAGGGATTGTTAGCATGGCTAGGGCTAATTGATATAAGCTAGGGAGACAAAGGGGGCGGTACGCGCTCTTTTACTGTTCTAGTAAGTACCTCAGCACAATTAAAATCCAGATCTAAAACCTGCGGCGATCGCGCAGCGATCGCCGCAGGTTTTAGGGTTGTGTATTTAATTAAGCCCACTTACTTATGAGTACTTATTAGTAATTAGCTATTAGTAATTAATTTTTAGTCGTTTCCTAGTTATGACATCTGGCAAAATCGAGAACTCTCTCTACTGGACTGCGGCAATTTTGGGATTAGTTCTCGATCAAGCCTCCAAATATTTAGTCGTACAATACCTCAAGGCTGGCAAATCCTTTCCCCTAATTGATGGGGTCGTTCATTTTACCTATGCTACCAACACAGGAGCAGCCTTCAGCCTATTTAGTGGTCAGATCGATTGGCTGAAGTGGGTATCGATGATCGTTAGTTTGGGGCTAGTTGCTTTTGGGATTTTTGGCAAAAGGCTGACGCGATGGGAGCAGGTGGGCTATGGCTGTATTTTGGCAGGAGCCGCAGGAAATGGCATCGATCGCTTTGTGGCTGGATACGTAGTTGACTTTATCGATATTAGGATTATTCGATTTGCGATTTTTAATATCGCCGATGTCTCTATTAACGTGGGCTTGGTCTGTTTAGCGATCGCAGTTTTGATTGCGGCTAAACCATCTAAGTCTAAAAAATAGGGTGACCCTAACGTTAAGTACCTCAGCACAATTAAAATCCAGATCTAAAACCTGCGGCGATCGCGCAGCGATCGCCGCAGGTTTTAGGGTTTTATATTTAAGTAAGCCCACTTAATTACCAATTTCCAAAAGTGTGGCTACACTTTCGGAAATTGAAAACCAAACCCAGTAAGGTTTTTAAAAACACAAAATGGCGTAGCCATTTTGTGTTTTGGTATTACTTAGTAACGAATTAAATAGAATTGAATTTAGTAAATTATTTAAGAGTCTTAGTAGCATGGCAAATTCCCCAAAAATTGTAGTCGTGACTAATGGTAAGGGGGGTGTGGGTAAAACAACAACGGCGATCGCCCTTGCAGGTATATTCGCCCTAGAGTCCAAGGTGTTAGTGGTAGATGCTGACGTACAGGGGAGTTTGTCTTGGTGGGTCGGTCGCGGCGATCAAGATATGGGCTTTGATATTGCCAAGGAAATCGATCCGACGCATTTGAGAAAATTGCCGAAACTTAGCAGTTACGATTTAGTATTGGTAGATACTCCGCCTGCCCTACATTCCCATGCCCTTGCTACTGTTGTGGCGATCGCCGATTATTTGGTTTTGCCAAGTCCTCCCGCACCGATGGATTTAACGGCTCTCATCGATACGGTCAAAAGCACCGTCAGACCTGCTCAAGTGCCCCATCGAGTTTTGCTCACTCGCGTCGATCCACGATGTCTCAATGAGGCTCTAGAAGCGCAAAACACTTTGCAAGAGGTGGGAGTACCTGTTTTTCATGCATTTGTAAGAGCTTACAAAGCCCATGAGCGCGCCGCTCTAGAAGGAAAATTAGTAACGGAATGGAAAGGTAAGAATGCGCGAGAAGCAGAAGCAGACTATCGAAGGGTTGTCGATGAATTGCGACGAGATATCTTCAGGTGATGGGCATGGCTTTGCCTTGTCCATCAGAGAATTAATGCCAATCCTCAAAACCTGACTGGGATTGGTGTTTAATCCACAAAAGTGTTGTTACACTTTCGTGAATTGCGATAAATAGAGAATTAAATAAGAGAATTAAATAACGCTTAAAAATTATGTCTACCAAAAAGAAAGTCGGAATTTCAGATTTGCTTCGTGACGAAGTTCAAAAAGAAACTGAAGTCACCAGTCAAGAAGTAACGGGTAACGTTACGGAGCAAACTATTGAAGTAAAAGCCGAAACCGTTAACGAAGCTAGCAACAAAGCCATTCGTCCAGCATTGAATAATGGCGATCGCTCCCAAGCACGAATTGCGGAGCTAGAGCAGTCCCTTGCCCAGTCGCAACAAAGGGAAGCCGAACTTGTAAAGACTGTAGCCTCCCTCCAAAAAGAATTACAATTTAGCCATACCAATATCGAACTTTTGCAAAAGTCCTTGGCGGCAATCGAAAGTCTCAAAAATGACCTCGATCGACAACTCGTAGAAGTCAAGCGGGATAATCTGCGGTTGGCTGAGGCTAATATTCAACTCTCAGCACAGATCGAAACACAGAACAAAGCTATAAATGCAAGTAAAGAAATAGCTGCACCCGCTGCCACTGACTTGTCTGCCTCTTCACAATTAGTTTCGCAAAATTCGCAAAATTCGCAAACCACCCAAAACAGAGCCACGCCCCGCAAACAGCCCGTTGAGCAACCATACCCTCACCGCGATCGCAATCCCTATGCTCGTCCCACGGGCTCTAACGAACAGTTACAAAGGATCAACAATAAAAATATTGGTTGGATGGATTGAGTTTACGCTCAGCTAACTTTGGCTAAGCGTAGTCAAAGCCACAGGTACTTTAATGAATAACAAGTTACTTAGTACATAACATCCAAGAAGAGAAGGTTGGAGCTTTGCTCCAACCTTCTCTTCTTGGATGTTATTTTTGTCCTAATGCGAGTAGCGACATATATATTTCCAAATCATTTAGGAATACGATGCCAATCTCAAATGATTTATATATTTTGAGGTTTGTAAAGCTTGCCCCTTTAGAATGGGTTTTCGCAAACTTTTTAAAATTGCTATATGCTAGAAATCCCCAATACTTGCGGCGAAGACTTATAAAAACTGTATTGCTACAGCTTATTTATATGATATTCCTGATGTAGTTATTACCAAAAAAGATGGCGTTCATAGGTCGATTTACATTACTTTTTGGGGATTTTAACTTACCTGAAAATCTTAGTGGCGATCGCTATGATTAAAGCATTTTATATTAACCGCTCAAAATGCTTTAATCATAGCGATCGCCCAATTGATGGGATACAAAATGCAAATAAGCTGTCAAAATCCTTAGATCATCAGTAGGGATACTTAACGCAAAATCTCTGTTGATTTATTCCTTAAGATTTTGGTGGCAATTGGGCTTAATATGTCTACCCTATTCGCACAACTATAATAAAAGCTGTATTTCGTGGAGATCTCGGTGAAGCGTAATTTTATGCTCTCTTTTTTGAGTCGAGGACTAGCCGCAGCGATCGCTGCGGTCATGCTCGGTAACTTGCCATTGTCATGGCAATCATCTTTGTCGCAATTTTCAAGTAGTCAAGCCTATGCCGCTCAGACCGATCTTGCCCAAACTTCTACAATTTCTAGCCCATCCCCCGATTCACTCACGGGCAATGTCGTTAAAACCGTCTTAGATAATGGTTTGACAGTTTTAACCAAGGAGGTAAATACGGCTCCAGTGGTGAGCGTGCAGGTTTGGTATCGGGTTGGTTCGCAAAATGAGAAGCTAGGAATTACTGGTATTTCCCACCAACTCGAACATCTGATGTTTAAAGGTACTAAAGACCGCCCGATCCAGTTTGGACGTTTATTTAGTGCCTTAGGGAGTAACTCCAATGCATTTACTAGCTACGACATGACTGCCTACTTTGGCACAACTGGTAGCGATAAACTGGATGCGATGCTGCGATTGGAAGCTGACCGCATGGTGAATACGGTTGCAGGTGAAAAAGAACTTAAAAGCGAGCGTACAGTCGTTTTATCCGAACTTGATGGGGGCAACAATAACCCCGGGACAAGGCTATATCGTCAGGTTATGCTAGCAGCCTATCCCAATAGCTCCTACGGTTGGCCTGTCATTGGCTATCGTCCTGAGGTAGAAAATTTTACAGTTGAGGATATTCAGAACTATTACCGCACTTTTTATCGTCCTGATAATGCCACTTTGGTAATTGTTGGCAATTTCGAGACTGAAGCTACACTCCAAAAAGTGCGTGAGATCTATGGTTCGATCGCCGCACCGCCTAAGCCCAAGGTTTTAATCACGGCTGAGGCTCAGCAACAAAAGCCCAAACCTCCTGTGCCAATGTCAACCAAGGAACCCATCCGCCTCAAGGAACCGGGTAGCGTTCCCTTCTTGCAAGCTGTTTATCCTGATTTACCAAATGTTGATGGTGCTGATGTCGCGGCGATCGATGTGATGGATAGCATCCTTACTGCGGGGAGAAGTTCGCGCTTTTATCAAGCTTTAGTGGAAACAGGTTTAGCCAGTAGCGTTAGTGGCAATTCATCGACCCAGATGGGGACGGGTTGGTACTTTATCAGTGCGACCCCAACCGCAGGTAAATCCCTAGAAGCACTGGATCGCCTGATCCTCGCTGAGATCGAAAAGATCCAAACCCAGCCCGTAACGGCTAAAGAATTAGAACGCGCTAAAACCAGTATGCGAGCTAGTTACATTCTGGGCAATCGGGATATTAATTCCCAAGCAATTCAGATCGGTTATAACCAAACCGTTGCAAAAGACTATAGTTATAGCGATCGCTATCTACAGGCCGTCGAGAAAGTAACAGTTGCCGATATTCGTAGGGTCGCGAAGCAATACCTGCAAAAAGAGCGGCGCGTGGTGGGATATTTCGAGCCATCGGTAATCACTGCCGATGCTGGTACGACCCCCAGCAATTCCCATTCCTCGGAAGCTTTCAAACCTAGTTCGCCCGTAGATCCTGCGGAAGTGGCTAAATATTTACCAGAAAGTGCGTTGACAGCTAAGGCGGGAGTTCCCACCGCCGTTCAGCCCGATCGGTTCACCCTTGCCAATGGGCTCAAAGTTTTACTACTACGCGATCGCAGTACGCCAACGGTAACTCTCGTAGGGCAAATCAATGCAGGTGCAGGATTTGACTCAATTGAGAAAGCAGGCTTAGCAGGAATCACCGCCCAAAATCTTACCAATGGTACGACGACCAAGGATGCGCTCACCCTTGCTTCGAGGTTGGAAAATGTCGGGGCTAGTTTAGGCTTTTCGGCAGGAAGGGAAAGCGTGGGTATTTCGGGGATCTCGATGGCAAAAGATCTGCCAATTGTGATCGACCAACTCGCTGACTTGCTTCAAAATGCGAATTTCCCAAACAAGGAGTTTGAACTGAATCTTCAGCGCAATCTTTTATCTCTTAAATCAGAGCTAGATAACCCTAGTTCTTTAGCCCGTCGGATCTTTCAATCAACGATCTATCCCAAAGGACATCCGTTTAATGCGATGAAAACGGAAGCAACACTCAAATCTTTAAAAAGAGAAGATTTGGTGTCTTTCTACAAAACCTATTACCGCCCAGACAATACAATTCTGACTCTCACGGGAGATTTTGAGCCCGCAGTGGTAAGAAATTTGCTAGAGGAAAAGTTGGGCAAATGGCGGGCTGTCGGTCAACCTCCCCAATTTAAATTCCCCAAAGTTGCTAATCTTGCCACTACCAGCGAGAAGCAGGTGGCGCTCGCAGGAAAAACTCAAGCCGTAACCCTCATGGGGCATCCCAGCATTTCGCGGAATGATCCTGAGTATTACCCAGCTCTAATGCTGAATCAAGTTCTCGGCGGTGATACTTTATCTAGTCGTCTTGGTACAGAAATTCGCGATCGCCTTGGTTTGACCTATGGTATTTACAGTTTCTTCCAAGCAGGTAAACCACCACAGGGGACGTTTATCGTTCAGATGCAAACTAGCGGCAAAGATACCCAAAAAGCGATCGATGCTACGGTGGCATTGCTGAAAGATGTCCGCGATAAAGGGATTACGCCAGCGGAGTTTGAGGTTGCCAAAAAGAGCTTAATCAATAGTTTCTCTACGGAGTTTGCTAACCCTGATAGTATTGCGGAATCCTTGCTCAGCGATGAAACCTATGGTTTACCCGTGGGTGATTTCTACAAGTTTCCTCAACGGATTCAATCTGTAACCCTAGAGCAGGTTAATCGGGCAGCAAAAGAGTTATTACAACCAGACAAACTCCTGATTGTTTCGATTGTCCCTAAAAAATCATAGCTATACATAGGGTAAAGCCACTATAAAGCCCTGTCTTTACTCTATGCTAGTTCCCATAAAATGAGAAGAGCGGCGCAAAGCGCCGCTCTTCTCATTTTATGGGAACTAGCAGTGACAGCTATAAAACTGTTAGGATGAAGAACAATATAAAATGTCTAATTTTGAAAACTGGTTATAGTCGTGGACGCGATCGCCATTAGCTCTCTTGCTCTCAATATCTTGCTGGGTTTACTGATCCTGATGTATATATTTCGCATCATCATGACTTGGTATCCCCAGATTCCCCTTAAGCAATTTCCCTACAGCCTGATTACTTTCCCGACTGAGCCATTGTTATTTGTGCTGCGGAAATTAATCCCACCCATCGGCGGCATTGATATTTCCCCTGTAATCGGAGTCGGCATTTTTAGCCTCTTGCGGGAAATGTTATTAGGTCAACAGGGCATTTTGACCATGATGCAATAGGAAATCTCTATCGCAACGTAAGATTTGCCGTAAGCCCTAAAGATGAGTGGCGGCGCTTCGCGCCGCCACTCATCTTTAGGGCTTACGGTTTTGATTTGTCGTCATTAAAAAATAAGGACAAAACCCGCGATTCACTCTGATAATTGATGGCAGTTTTTGCTCTTTTATATTTAATTAAGCCCACTTATACCAATTTACAAAAGTGTTGTCACACTTCCGCGAATTAAAACCCAAACCCAGTAAGTAATACCAAAGCTCAAAATGGCTACGCCATTTTGAGCTTTGGTATTACTTACTTATAAAATTAATAGTTATTCATTGCTTTAGAGATTTGCTATAATTAGAAATTGTGATTATTCCAAGAGCTTAAATCTTGATAGAACGCTATACGTTACCCGAAATGGGTCGATTATGGACAGATCGGCACAAGTACCAAACTTGGTTGCAGGTTGAAGTTGCCGTTTGCGAAGCACAGGCTGAATTAGGATATATTCCTGCTGATGCTGTCGAAGAGATAAAGGCGAAGGCAAACTTCGATGCCGATCGCGTCAATGAAATTGAGTTAACGGTCAAACACGACATGATCGCGTTTTTGACCAATGTAAATGAATATGTAGGTGATGCAGGTCGATATATTCATCTCGGTCTGACTAGTTCCGATGTGTTAGATACGGCTCTAGCCGTGCAATTAGTAGATAGCTTAGAAATCATTCAAGCGCAGCTAGAGGAGGCGATCCAAGCAATTCGCTATCAGGCTCAGCAGCATCGTTATACGATTATGTCGGGTCGGACGCATGGTATTCATGCGGAGCCAATTACCTTTGGATTTAAGCTGGCTGGCTGGTTAGCCGAAATGTTGCGCCATCGCGATCGCCTATTGAACTTAAGTAAAACAATTGCTGTCGGTAAAATTTCGGGCGCTGTTGGTACTTATGCCAATGTTGACCCGCGTATTGAAGCGATCGCTTGTCAAAAATTGGGGCTTCAGCCCGACTGTGCCTCGACGCAGGTAATTTCTCGCGATCGCCATGCCGAGTATTCGCAAGTACTTGCCCTGATCGGTGCATCGATCGAGCGCTTTGCCGTAGAAATTCGTAACTTACAACGTACGGATGTACTAGAAGTAGAAGAACATTTCACCAAGGGACAAAAAGGCTCCTCGGCAATGCCTCACAAGCGTAACCCGATTCGTTCGGAACGCTTAACGGGTATGGCGCGTCTGTTGCGTGGCTATGCGACGACAGCTCTCGAAAATGTGGCTCTATGGCATGAGCGTGATATTTCCCACAGTGCGGCGGAACGGGTGCTACTTCCCGATAGCTGCATCCTTACGCATTTCATGCTGACAGAAATCACCGATCTCGTGAAAAATCTGTTGGTACATACTCACAATATGGAGCGTAACCTCTATTGCTATGGAGGTGTCGTCTTCAGCCAGCAGGTACTTCTCGGACTGGTAACTAAGGGCTTGAGCCGTGAAGATAGCTATGCGATCGTTCAGAAAGCTGCGCACCTTGCATGGAATAAAACCGATGGTGATTTCCGTAAGTTGATCAGCGAAGATGAAACCGTGCAGAAAACTTTCTCTGAAGAAGAGTTAGCGGCTTGCTTCGATCCCAATAAGCATTTGAAGAATCTCGATCAGATTTACCAAAGATTGGGAATTTAGTTTTTGGCTATTGGCTTTTAGCTTTTAGCTATTGGCTTTTAGCTTTTAGCTATTGGCTTTTAGCTATTGGCTTGTTGACAACTTTCTTTTCTATAAGTTGAAGCTAAAAAAGCGGCACAAAGTGCCGCTTTTTTATTACTCAACTGCGAAGGTAATTGCGACTACGGCGCGGATGTCTTTGTCGATGGTGGTGGTGTTGTATGCGCCACTGTTGCTGACTTCGGTGGAATATCGAGCGGTAATTTGGAAGACATCGGTTTCGGCTTTGCGGATTGTGCCGAGGCGACTGCCTGAGACATTGACGATCGCTTCACCTCTCGCTTTAGCATCTTTAGTTGCTTCGGAAATCATGTCTACTCGCAATTTGCCGAGTTCGGTATAGAGATATTCCGCAGGTTCGGAGATAAAGGGCAGACCATCATTGATCAGGTCGGTACTCGATCGCGCGATCGCCGTAATCGCATCGATATCTTTGGAACGAATTTCAAAACGCTGGACGAGGCGATAGGCGATAGTCCGACCTGTTTGTGCGCCATTCCCATTGGTTTCAGGAATGGGTTGGGTATCGATCGCACTCAGGGAGATTGCGTCATTAGGAATATTTTTGCTTTTGAAGTAGGCTTGCACTTTGTCGGAATGGCGCTTAAGTTCTTGGTAGGCGAGGGGCAAGGTGGCTTGCTGACTAGAAACGGAACTTCGCCAAATCACAAAGTCGGAACGAATCGGACGAGTTGAAGAACCGATTACAGTCAGGTTGTCATTTGACCTAAGCGATCGCAGGGCGTTACTGGCGAGATAGGCGCTACCAACTAGGGCGATCGCGAGGGCAAGCATTCCGCTAAATAGTTGTGGGAATTGAAGTTTGGGTGATGGGGCGTTGGACTCTGGCAGCATGGCTTTATGGGGATCGGGGCTAAGTTAGCTGACGCAGATGGTTGGCATTGGTTACGGGATGCAATAAATCGCAATGTTGGGCTATGTCGGTTTTTACTATTTCGTAGACAATTTGCAAATGGCGATCGCTGCTAGGATAAATTTGCTATATAGGGTTAAACTTTAGGCACTATCAGAATTTTGTGAGTGAATGAGACAAAAAGTATGAGCGATCGCATCGAACAATCGCGAGAGTTGGTATGATGTGCATCCTTTGATTGTGGAGCAATTGAAGATTGAGAAGTTGATTTGATCCCCCTCAATCCCCCTTAAAAAGGGGGAGGAAGAATTGATCCCCCTCAATCCCCCTTGTAAAGGCAGGGCTGGGGGGGATCGAAGCCCTTAAATGTAGCAAGAGAAAATGTCTGACTTAATCGTTCTCAATGAAGAAAATGCCAATGTTTACGATCGCTTGGTCGTATCCCTTGAAGCTGGCTTGGGAACTTTGCAGGTTTTGCTGGCGGTATGTGATAACTCGGCAATGCGGCAGGAGATCATCCGACGCTATGAGGATGAGTTAGGAGCGCAGGGAGTGCGGGGCTATCGGTTGGCGTTAAATCCTGATGAGCCGAGTTTGTTGCAGGCTTTGATCGATGGGCAGATTGAGATGAATCAACAGGCGATCGCGACGGTATTGGGAGCCGAGAAGTTAAATTCTTGGGGTACAAATCGCGAAAAGTTAGATAGTTTTCTTGGCTATTTACAATGGACGCGGGAGGCTTTGCGGGGTTATCCTTTGCCGATTGTGTTGTGGTTGCCTTCAGCGGTATTAGTGGAAGTTGCCAAAAAAGCGCCCGATTTTTGGAGTTGGCGTAGTGGTGGGACGTTTAAGTTTGGCTTTGCGAAGTTGGATTTGCCAATTAATGATTCTGACAAAGATCCGATATTCAAGCCAATCGATAATCCTCAAAAATCAAGTTCGGTTCTTTCGATTAAACAATTAGAAGCTTCTCTAGCAGAAGCATTAGCAATTTGGGGGGAGGATAGCGCAAATATTGAACCAATTTATGCTCAATTAGGAAGAGATTATGCTGAACGAGTATGGAAAGGTGAAACGGAAAACTTAAAGCATGAGATTGAGTTGGCGGAAACCTATCTTAATAAGGCTTTAGAATTACAAAAAAGATTTAATCGCAAATCTGACTTAGCTTATGCTCTCAGCAATTTGGGCTATATGTATAGATTCTTAGGCTATTGGGACAAATCGGAATCTCTTTATAAAGAATCTTTGCAATTGAGAACTGAATTAGGCGATCGCGCGGGTATGGCTGAAATTTGGGGAGTATTGGGAGACATCGAGCGCAAGCGTGGCAACTGGGATGCGGCGGAATCTCTCTTCAGGCAATCTTTGCAATTGCGTACGGAATTAGGCGATCGCGCGGGTATGGCAAGTTCTTGGGGAGTATTGGGAGACATCGAGCGCAATCGTGGCAACTGGGATGCGGCGGAATCTCTCTACAGGCAATGTTTAGCAGTTAAACAAGAATTAGGCGATCGCGCGGGTATGGCAACTTCTTGGGGAGTATTGGGAGACATCGAGCGCAATCGTGGCAACTGGGATGCGGCGGAATCTCTCTATCGGCAATCTTTACAATTAAGAACTGAATTAGGCGATCGCGCGGGTATAGCAACTTCTTGGGGACAATTGGGAGACATCGAGCGCAATCGTGGCAACTGGGATGCAGCGAAATCTCTCTATCGGCAATCTTTGCAATTAAGAACTGAATTAGGCGGTTTATATCTTATAGCCGAAGGAAATTTTGATTTTGCCCTGCTTGAAAAACAACGTGGCAATCTCCCCCTTGCTCAGCAATATTACGACAAAGCCAAAACCATCTATCAACAACTCGGCGCAATCAAAGACCTAGAGCGCATCGAAAAGGAATGGCAAAACTGAATTCTATTGACCTAACTGGTTTACCAATTCTTCTGGTGACATTACCAATATTGGAGAACCGATAAAACCTGCAACATCACGAGTAACGATCGCATCTAATCTTGCTTCCATCGCCGCTGCAACCTGAACAGCATCCTCAAAATCAGTCAAATTTAGATCGATAGCCTGTTGAATAACTCCACGATCAACTAAACAAACTTCCATCAAAATCAATAATTTAGAAATCGTCGCGCTCGCTGTTTCAGCATTTTTAGTATGACGCTTGACCAAATAATAAATGTCTGTGATGGTAGTTGCTGAAATAAATCCTTGAATCTTAGCTATTTCCACAGCCTCTAGTAGATAAGCAGCATTTTCGGCAAAGGGAACACGAACTAGAAGAGCATCTAATAAAACATTCGTATCAAATAAGACCTTCATAAAGCTACTTCTGCAACAACCTTGTTTCTAAAATAGCTTTAACTTCTTCATCCGTAGGAGCAGGTGCATCAGTCTTAGCAATACCTACTAAACTCGCAGCAATACCGCGATTTTTGATAGCTAATGGGGGTTTTGTTCTTAGCGATTTCATTAATATATCGATCAACTCCCAACGCTCATCTTCAGTTAAATCTAGAACTTGTTCGCGAATCTTTTGGATAGTCATAGCTGTCTAGGGCATAGGATCAACTTATATGAAATTATACCAAAGTCTCTAATTTGATTTTGCACTAAATAAACTGACCAAGATGATCGCTACTTATCACCAAAACTCCTTCTAGGTTTTAATAGGACTAGTAAGCGACTATTTGATTTATGCCTAATAAACTTGGATTTTGGTTGATTTGGATTTTATTTTCGGTCTATGCCTTCATCTTTGCGCCACCCGATCGCCCCGACACCTTGCAACTAATTCAAAAATTGAGTACGGGAGACTGGCAAGGCACAAATGCCTTGATCGTTGCCCTCTTTAACCTCATGGGCATATTTCCCTTCATCTATGCCTGTATGCTAGCCAGCGACGGACGCGGACAAAAAGTACCCGCTTGGCTATTTGCTAGCCTCTCATTTTTGGCAGGAGCCTTTACCCTACTTCCCTACTTCGCCCTGCGCGAACCAAATCCCACCTTTATCGGCAAAAAGACTCGACTGATTTCCGCCTTAGAGTCACGCTGGACAGGGATTGGGCTGACCGCGATCGCAAGTTACTTTTTGTTCTATGGATTCGCCAATGGCAACTGGGCAGATTTTGTTCAGCAATGGCAAACTAGCCGATTTATCCATGTCATGACTTTAGATTTCTGTATGTTGTCACTACTATTTCCTTGGTTGCTTAGCGATGACATGGAAAGACGCGGCATGAGTAGCGATCGCTTTTTTACATTCATTGCCCTCGTTCCCCTAGTCGGCGCATTGATTTACCTCTGTTTGCGATCGCCTTTAATCGAAAGCGAACAAGAAGCAAACGCTTAAAATACCCATAAGAAAGAGCGCAAAGCGCTCCTTCTTATGGGCAGATACTCTCAATCATCCGACTAGCTTGGGAACCGTAGCCGCCACCAAAGAGATTGAAATGATTGAGAATGTGATAGAGATTGTAGAGATTTTTGCGCTCTCTGTAGCCCGCATCAAGGGGATAAGCCCCATTGTAGGCGCGATAAAACTGAGCAGGGAATCCACCAAATAATTCGGTCATAGCAAGATCAACTTCGCGATCGCCAAAATAGAGCGCAGGGTCAAAAATCACAGGCTCACCATTGACAAAGGCAGCATTTCCACCCCAGAGATCGCCATGCACCATTGCGGGTTGTGGCTGATAATTTCGAAAAAATTTAGGGATAGCCTCATAGATTTTTTCTTCGGGTACGGCGCACCGCCAACCTTTACGCTTTGCCAAACGAATTTGAAAAGCGAGCCGATATTCCCGCCAAAAATCAATCCAATCGTTCGTCCAGTTGTTAATCTGCGGCGTAGCACCGATGGTATTATTGCGATCCCACCCAAACCCGCGATCGCTAGTTACTCGATGCATTGCCGCTAGATTTCGACCCATTGCTTCCCAATCTTGATTACCGCCCAATTCAAGATTTTCCATCACTAAATAAGCAGTTTCCCCCACAGTTCCCCAGCAAATGGGCTGCGGTACACGCATCGTCTTAGTTCCATGCATTTGCTTTAAAGCGATCGCCTCGGCAACAAACATATCTAAACAATTTGCAATATTCGTTTTTACAAAAAATTGCCGTTTGCCATCGGATAGCATATTCGCTTGGTTAATGCATCCGCCCGACTTTGCCTGACAGCGATCGACATTAAATTTTTCACCTGTTGCTTGCGAAATAGTGATCGCAATTTCTTCCCACATAATTTTTATCCAAAATTTGGTGATGTTATAGCTACTGTCAACTTTATCAGGACATAAAGCCGCAAAGAGGGTTGCCGCGCTCCGCGCAGCAACCCTCTTTGCGGCTTTAATTTTGTTCTAACAAGGGTGGCGGTAGCTATAATCCCCAAGATAGCGATCGTGCTTTGAAATTCTCAATAAAACGTAACCCAAAACCTCAAGGAAGGTTCGTATACTGTGAATTAATAACTTGAAATTTTTTATTTAATAAAACTTTAAAAACTAGCTTGACTGGTGAAATTATATGATGAACGATATTGGTAAATACCGCTTTGTTTGTACCCTTACCCTTAGCGATATTTTGGGTCAAGTAATTGTTTGGCTGGGAGTTATTTTTGTGGCTCTAGCTTCGGCTTTGTCCCTAATGAGCAAACCAGTTTATTCCTTCGGCGCAGTTGGCTTAATTGTCGTAACATCGCTACCATTTTTGCTGTTTACCTTTGTTACAACCCTATTTAATCATATTGATATCGTGCCTTTGACCGAAGAAGAAATCAAGCACAATCATGCCAAAATATCTGGCGTTCGCAAAACCGCCGCAAAAGCTTCTGTTTAGAAACTTAACTGTAAAAGTACTGTAAAAGTACTGTAAAAGTACGGGCTAAGTACCTCAGTATAATTAAAACCCCAAGCCCTATAGCACACGCTGTGCGTGTGCTATAGGGCTTGGGGTTTTATATTTAATTGTTGTAGACATTATCAGCGTTGTCTGATAAACCATTAGCTAAGAGTATAGAATTGAGGTGTAATTCTCGTGCGTCAAATCAATTTCGTTGTCTTTTTTAGCGTTGCCCTTGCCTTAGTATTATTTGCTTTAGAAAATACTTCGCCAGCATCCATTCAAATTATTCCCCAGCTTAAAGTTGCCGCACCGATCTCTGTCGAACTAATTTTAGCCATGGGATTAGGCGCAGTACTAGCTTGGATCTTTAGTGTTTGGTCGGGATTGCAAAAATCAATTGAAATGCGTAATAAAAATGTGCAGATTCAGAATTTGCAAGAAACCGTACAGAATTTGAGCGTCGAGATTGAAGAGCGCAAGCGGTTAGTTTCCGCCTCAGCGATCGATGTGGAAATTGATGAAGATAAATCTAAAAATTAATTTTTAAAAATCAACTTTTAAAAGTTAATTTTTAAGGTACAAGTACCTCAGCATAATCAAAATCCAGATTTAAGACCTGCGACGCACGCGCAGCGTGCGTCGCAGGTCTTAGGGTTTTATAGGTGGCTTCGACTTCGCTCAGCCAATGTTATACCAACTCCCAAAATGGCAACGCCATTTTGGGAATCTCAAAACCTTACTGGATTTGTTTTTTAATTAACGAAAGTGTGACAACACTTTCGTTAATTGGTATAGCTACAGTCACTTGAATGAGGACATAAACTCCAAGAATTGACTGGCGGCGCTTCGCGCCGCCAGTCAATTCTTGGAGTTTATGTCCTAGCACATTTGGCGATAGCTATAAAACCTAGAAGAGCGTACCGCCCGCGTAGCAGGCGGTACGCTCTCTGGTTTTAGTTTTTAATTATACCTAGCTACTTAGAAGACATAAAAAGCTAAAGAGATTTGTTATTTCATCGCAATCGATGATATTTTTAAGCATCCGCTTCTCGTAAGCTCCATGACTCTATCGATCGCCGAATCAGTTACCAAAGATGCCATTGCCCTACTCATCGACCTTGCAGAACGAGGCGAGATCGATCCTTGGGACGTACAGGTGATCGATGTGGTCGATCGCTTTCTGTCACGGTTAATTGTGAGCGATCGCCGCGATTTGTACGACTCAGGACAGGCGATGCTTTATGCATCAATGCTGGTTTTACTCAAGGCAAACTCCCTATCGGACAGTCAAGCTGCCTACGATCAAGAAACCGATGATGACCCAGATCTGGATAATTTAGATTCTGAGGTTGTTTCTGACTCGATGCGGCTGCCAATGGATTTTGATAAACGCTTGCGCCGTTTGCCCGTAGCTTTGCCTCCCAAAGCGAGGCGGATCACCCTAGAGGAACTGATCGCACAGATCGAATCGATCGCTGAGATCGTAGATCGCAAAACTAGCAAGCCTGCTAAACGCCAAATGCAAGGTAAGGTGGCAAGACGTGCCGCCATGAAAGCGATCGCCCAGCTCGCTCACAAGGAAAATTTGTCGGAGATGGTTACGGAAATCGAGCATTATTTTTTGCTCCATCCCGATGAAGAGATTGAGATATCCGATCTCGCTGAAGTATTTAATGATCGCGTGGGGGTATTTTGGGGGTTATTGCTCATGTCTTCTCAGTCAAAGGTTGAGCTATTCCAGACAGAATTTTATGGCAAGATTCAGATCGTGCCCACAATTAAAGCCCCAACGGCTAAAGTCCCAACGGCTAAAGCCCCAACCAGTAAAGAAATAGCATTTACTAATGGTTCGTCTAATTCCACAGTAGAATCTACTCAGTTACAATTAACATTCTCTGAATTAAAAGAAGTTTCGTGAAGCAGCTTAAATTATTTGACAGTCATAATTCTCTAGTAAAATCAGTTCGGAGATATGTGTTTTCCCCTATGATCATCTCTGGATTAGGCGCGATCGCAATTTCAGCAGTCAATTTTATTCCCCAGTCATTAGCGCAAATCCCGATATCGTCTTACAAACCGATCTCTATTAATAGTGGTGCTGAAATCAATGACATCCTAACTGAAAAAGATATTCCCACAGGTCAAAAAGGATTTGCCCGCGATTACCTGATTGATGTTCAGAAGGATGAGCGGCTAGAAATTAATGTGGAATCGCAAGCCTTTGACACTGTATTAAGCCTGTTGGATAGCAAGGGTGATGTAATTACGGAAAATGATGATGTGGCAAGCGATACTACCAACTCATCGATCTTTTTTAAAGTCCGTCAATCGGGGAAATACACCATTCGCGTTTCATCTTTTGGTGGTAGTAGTGGTGGTAAATTCACCCTCAAGGTAACTAAACTCCGCGCGATCGAGTAATACCAATTCCCAAAAGTGTGGCTACACTTTTGGGAATTAAAAACCAAAACCAGTAAGCGTTTTAAAATTACAAAATGGCGTAGCCATTTTGTAATTTTGTATAACTGTTTGCTGAGCGGAGTCGAAGCCACAGGTATTTTATAGCTGTCGCCAGTTTTGTTAGGACAAAATCAAAACCCCAAAGATAGTTGCGGCGCGGAGCGCCGCAACTATCTTTGGTTTATGTCCTGATACAGTTGGCGGCAGCTATAATTAGTAGCAAATCCCTAACCTTTGGGTTTCTGCGATCGCGGAACTTGGGGATCGCCTTTGGGCTTATTAAAACCACTACCTGCTTTACTGGAGGTCTTAGACTTTTTCGATTTTGGTAATGGGGCTGCTGCTTCCAATGGTTTGACAGATTCAACTTCTGAAACTGTTACAGTTTCTTTAACATCATTCTCAATAGTTGTTTCAATAGTTGTTTCAATGGCTGTTTCAATGGCTGTTTTTAGTGCATTTTCTAAAATCCCCTCAACAGGAAGTTCACTAGGGGCTTCGGGAAGGTGATGGGTCGCTTGTTCGGTAACAGTAGCTTCGGCAATTGGCTCGACAACTGGTTCGGCAATTGGTTCTAAAATAGTCGGTTCTGTGATTTCAGCAATCGGTTCGACAACTGGTTCAGCAATTGGTTCTAAAATAGTCGGTTCTGTAATTTCAGCAATTGGTTCAGCAATCGGCTCTAACACAGGTTCGACAATTGGTTCTGTAATTTCAGTAATCGGTTCGACAATTGGCTCTAAAACAGGTTCTGCAATTTCTGCAATTTCTGCAATCGGCTCTAATACAGGCTCGGCAATTTCTGTAATTTCCGCAATCGGCTCTAATACAGGCTCGACAACTGGTTCTATAACTTCTGCAATTTCTGCAATTGGTTCCGCGATCGGCTCTAAAATAGGCTCGATAATTGGTTCTATAACTTCTGCAATTGGCTCGATATCAGCAATTGGTTCGACAACTGGTTCGGCGATCGGTTCTATAATTGGTTCGATCGCTGGTTCTGATATGTTTACAGATGTTGCCGCGATCGCAATTTCCGCGATCGCTTCAGGCTCGCTCCCTTGAGTAAGGGCTCCTTGTTTACTAAACCCACGACCAGTTTTGCTGGAAGCCCTTGACTTTTTGGGTTTAGCTTGCGCGATCGGCTCCTGTTTATTAAAGCCATTACTCGTTTTGCTGGAAGCTCGTGATTTTTTGGGTTTAGAGTCTAAATTTGTAGGTGAATTTGCAGGCGAATCTACGGGTAAATCTTCTTTCTCTGCAATAGATACTGCTGCTTCTGAGATGATTTCAGCTTTAATTTCAAGATTGCTTTCAGAAACTACTTCAGGGATGCTTTTAGAAATTACTTCTGGGATACTTTCAGAAATTACTTCGGGAACAACGTCGGCAATACTTTCAGAAAGTCTTTCGGGAACAATGTCGGGAATACTTTCAGAAATCGTTTCGGAGACAGCTTCAGCAATGACTTCAGGAGTAACGGCTTCAAGAGCAATGACTTCAAGGTTATCTTCTCCAATTGGTTCAGGAGATTGTTGAGAAATTGGTTCGGTAAATTCTTCAGAAGATTGTTGAGAAACTGGTTCGGTAAATTCTTCGAGTTTAACGGCAAAATCTTCAGCAACTTCCTCAATAGGCGCGATTTCTTCATTAATCTCTTTATCGCTTTCTGGGGAGAGTTCTAGAGGGATTTCTGATGGTTCTTCGGTGAGAACTTCTATGGGAACGTCTAGAGCTTCTATCGTAGCTTCTATCGTTTGTTCAGTTTGTTCGTTTTGTTCAGTTTGTTCTTCGATCGCAATCGCAGGAGTGGAAGGACTGAATGGCGCAACTTCAACCCCAGATATAGGATCGGTCGTTAGAGGATTGAGTTGCAGTCTTGGAATAGATATTTTGATAATTTTGCCACCAGACCGATGGATTGCTTGCAATCTCTGGGAAAGGGAACTATACGGAACTGTTACCTTATACGCAGCAGCACCTCTTGCCATTCTGTTGGAATGATTGCCGCCAGCAAACTCAATTGTTACTCGCTGATATTCGTCAACGCTTAGGTTAGGGTTGGCAGAATTAATATCTAAACTTTTCATATCAAAATCATCCTAGCGATCGCGATCGGGCGATCGCATTTCAAAACTTTTTAAATAATCTGTATAAGTATTCCGTAAAAATGACGCTGAAAATCAATTTTTTTACATCTCAAATATTACAAAAGATTGCTTGGTAATCTTTTGTAATATTAAAACCCAAAATATTGTTTCTGCGCGGAGCACAGCAACAATATTTTGGGTTTTATACCAAATCACAAAATGGCTACGCCATTTTGTGATTTGGTATTACAGCACTTTGCGCTCAAATCCAAACCAAGAAACTTTTTGAAAGTGTTGCAAAGCAACACTTTCAAAAAGTTTCTTGCGGTTCTTTTGATCGAAAATAGCTATCAAGCCTTAGCTTTGGGGGCGATCGCCCCCAAACCTAAGGCTTGATGACTTTCCACTGCGTTACGGGTCTCATCGGCTTCCAGCCCCTAAACGTTCCAATCGCCTCGGCACGACCGATGGAAATTTGGGTAAGCGTCCCGCCATATTGTTGCTGCCATTGAAATAATTTCTGTTCGCCTTCAAGGGTGACAACATTAGCCACAATGCGCCCCTGAGATGGCAAACTTGCCCAACAAGTCTCTAACAGATCGGGGACAGTTGCGCCACCACCGATAAAGATGGCATCTGGGGTCGGTAGCCCTTGCAAAATTTCGGGGGCTTTGCCTTCGATGATTTTTAGGTGAGGTGTACCGAGAGCGATCGCATTTTCCGCAATAAAATGGGTACGCAATTTTTCGATAGCGATCGCCTGACAGCGGGGATGGCTCCGCATCCATTCAATCCCAATCGAACCACAACCAGCTCCCACATCCCACAGCATCTCGCCTGCATTGGGAGCAAGGGCTGATAGCGTGATGGCGCGAACTTCGCGTTTGGTTAACTGCCCGTCATGGAGATAGGCTTCATCGGGAAGTCCGACCATCCGCGATAAAATTCTTGCTTCAGTCTGGGGAATGCATTCCACAGCGATCGCATTTAGATCGGCGAATTCGGGAAAATCCTGATATTGATGGGCAAAAGTCGCAATAATCCGCTCCTTCGTTCCGTTAAGATGTTCAAGAATAGTAATCTTGCTATTGCTGAAGTAGCGATCGCATAAAATCTTGGCGACAAGCTGGGGCGTTTCTTTGCCTGCGCTGAGAATGAGAAGTTTAGCGTTCGGATAGATATAGGGCTGTAAAAGTGAGGCAGGACGACCGCAGAGGCTCAAGGTTTCTACTTCATGCAATGACCATCCCAATCGGGCACAAATCAAGCTAAAAGTGGAAGTTGATGGAATGACGGCAACTTCTTCTATGGGAATTCTTTTTAATAAAGTCGTCCCAATACCAAACCAAAGGGGATCGCCACTGGCTAAGACGCATACGGATTTACCGCGTAAATTCATAATTTGCTGAATGCTTGTCTCAATTGGCGTTGACCAAACAAGGCGCGATCGTCGATCCTCTGGCAATTCTGGTAGCATTTTTAAATGGCGATCGCCACCTACCAAAATTTCGGCGTGATCGATTAGCGATCGGGCTGAGGTACTTAATCCTGACAAACCATCTTCACCGATGCCAATTACGTTAAGCCAATGTTTAAAGGTCATTTTTTAAAATTTGTAGTAAGGGACTTGCTATTAAGTAGCTAGGCATAAGTAATACCAATTCCCAAAATGGCAACGCCATTTTGGGAATCTCAAAACCTTACTGGGTTTGGTGTTTAATTCGCAAAAGTGTTGTCACACTTTCGTGAATTGGTATAAATTTAAAACCCAGAAGAGCATACCACCCGCGCAGTGGGCGGTATGCTCTCTGGTTTTGGTTTTTAATTATGCCTAGCTACTTAATTAAAATACCTATGGCTTGGACTCCGCTCAGCTAACTTTGGCTGAGCGGAGTCGAAGTAAAGCCCAAATATGGATGGCGGCGCTTCGCACCGCCATCCATATTTGGGCTTTTGAGCGGTAAGAGCTATAATTAGCAAAGGGAAGTGGGGGGGCAAAATCTAAAATATGAAAATATTCAAACCTAATCAGACAGTTTAGATATCACCAGTCAATGAGTTTACCTGCGATGCAACCCACCCAAAATAATATCTATAGTTCTGTTAATTATAATGCCATCAGTGAAATAGAAGCCGTTGACTTAACTAATTGCGATCGCGAACCCATCCATATACCGCAATCGATTCAGCCTCACGGATTACTGGTGGTACTCACAGAACCCGATTTCAAAATCGCTCAGGTCAGCGCAAATAGCCTTGAGATTGTGGGAATAGCAGCCGAAGATCTCCTCGATTGCCCATTGGCTGATTTTATTAGTAGCGATCGCCTTGAAGACATTAGTAAATGCTTAGACCGCAGTTTCGAGCATATTAATCCCTTAGCCATTAGCTTTGCTACTGCGGAAGATGCGACACGAAATTTTAATGGAATCGTGCATCGTGCCATCAGTGGCGAAATCATCCTCGAACTAGAACCGATCACTAATAGTACCGATCGGGAATTTTTTCATTTTTATCATCAAATTAAGAAAACCCTTACTAAAATTCAAGCGGCTCAAAATTTAGGAGAATTGTGCGATCTGATCGTGCGCGAAATTCGAGACATCACAGGCTGCGATCGCGTAATGATCTATCGCTTTAATGAGAGTGGTGACGGTAATATCATTGCCGAAGTTAAACAACCCGATCAAGAATCATTTCTTGGGCTACGCTATCCCGACTCCGATATCCCCAAACAAGCTAAGGAACTCTATAAACTGAACTGGCTACGATTAATTCCCAATATGGATTACCGTCCCAGTCCATTAATCCCTAGTTCGCAAATCAAGGAAATAGCGGCGCATCCTCTTGATATGAGCCATTGTTGCCTGCGATCGGTATCGCCCATTCACATTGAATATCTCAAAAATATGGGCGTAGCAGCATCCCTCACTATTTCTTTAATTCAGAAGCAAAATCTCTGGGGTTTAATCGCCTGTCACCATAACAATCCAATATTTATTCCTTACGAAATTCGTACGGTTTGTGAGTTTTTAGGACAGCTCATGTCTACCGAATTAGCCAATAAAGAAGCCAACGAAAACCTCGATTACAAGCTTCAACTCAAAAACATTCAAAGTCAATTTGTAGAACGACTGAGCAAAGCTAATAATTTTGTACAGGAACTAATTGCGGAACCTGAGACCCTATTAAATCTCGTCGGGGCTCAGGGAGCGGCGGTATGTGAAGGCGACGATATCACCATGATTGGTCAAACGCCACAACTAGATTGGCTAAAATCGCTATTGTCTTGGTTGCCCAAGCAGTTCAAACAGGATATTTTTGTCACTGACAATCTTCCCTCTCTGTATCCAAGTGCGGATGATTGCCAAGCTGTAGCTGCGGGGCTGCTAGCTATGGCAATCTCCAAGATTCAGCATCGCTACGTATTATGGTTTCGTCCTGAACTCCCACAAACGGTTACTTGGGCGGGAAACCCTGACAAACCCAAGCGTCTAGAGTCCGATGGGACGATGACGATCTTTCCGCGTAAGTCGTTTGAAGCATGGCAAGAAATAGTAACGGGGCGATCGCAACCTTGGTTGGACTGCGAAATAGCAGGAGCGATCGAACTTCGACAGGCGATCGTGGACATTGCGATTCGCCAAGCAGAAGATCTCGCCCATATTAATCTAGAACTGGAACGCAGCAATAGCGAACTTGATGCCTTTGCCTATATTGCTTCCCATGACTTAAAGGAACCTTTGCGCGGCATTCATAACTATGCAACTTTTTTATTAGAGGACTACGGTTCAATCCTGCAAGATGATGGTGCTGACAAGCTCAATACCCTAGTGAGACTCACAAAACGGATGGAGGCTTTGATTGACTCTTTGTTGAAGTTCTCTCGATTGGGACGACAGGAATTACAAATGTCACCGATCGCTCTTGATCCGCTGTTAGGTAATGTGAGCGAGTTATTGGCGATGAATCCTCAATGGCAAAACTGCGAAATTCGCAAAATCCGATCGCTACCAACGGTATTAGGAGATCGGATTTTGCTCGAAGAGATCTTTACCAATCTCATTTCCAATGCATTTAAATACAACGACCAGCCTCGGAAATGGGTGGAAATTGACTGGCAGATCGTCCCTAAGCCAGAACATAGTGAGGAAAATCAGGAGCCAACCCCAAGATTTGTGACGATTTTGATTCGCGATAATGGCATTGGTATTCGTGATAAGCATCTTGAAACAGTATTTCGCATATTTAAGCGTTTGCATGCCCCTAGCAAATATGGAGGTGGTACTGGTGCAGGGTTAACTATTGTCAAAAAAATTATCGAACGTCATGGAGGAACGATTAAAGTACAGTCTATCTACGGACAAGGAACTACGTTTTTATTTACCTTACCAATTCAAGAATCCCTATAATTATCCATGCAAAGGCTATTAAACTCTCCTTGGGAAGATGTCATCCATCCCGTAATTGCGATCATCGAAGACAGTGACGAGGATTTCTACAGTTTTTTGCGTGCTACTCAAAAATTACATTTGCTAGAGCGATCGCTGTATAATATCGTGCGATTTCAGGATGGAGATGAAGCCCTTGATTATCTATTCCGTCAAGGTGATTACCAAGGACTGCAAGCCCCTCTGCCCGTTGCCATTTTGCTCGATCTCAATCTCCCCAATACCGACGGCAGAGAAGTCATCCATCGGGTTAAGCAATCAAGTCATTTGCAACCAATTCCAATTATTGTGCTGACTACTTCTAATAGTTACCAAGATATTCAAACCTGTTATCGCTATGGGGCTAACTGTTATATGCTTAAACCCCTAGGTGTTAGTGAAATGCAACAGACTGTGCAGGTTATTTTTCAACATTGGTTTCAGGTTACGCTCTTACCTAGCTACGGACAATTTTCAGCCTAACTTTATAGCAACGGTTTGCAACCCCAAAGATGAGTGGCAGCGCTTTGCGCTGCCACTCATCTTCTTTTTTATGTAAGAAATGGCTACGCCATTTCTTAAGTTGGGGTAATTAGGTTGCGATCGCTTCAGCTTCTTGAGGTTTGGTTTCCTTGGGCTTTTTCTCGAAAACCTGCACGCTTGGCTCGGCAAGAACGAATCCCCTTTCGGTCATTTCACCAAACTTGCCACCGATCGCTGCTACCCAATGGGGAAAGTTCGCTTGGGCATCTTCCAATTTCTTGAATACTTTAGGTTTAACATGCACATGAAAAATCCGTCCATCGCAGTCTAAACTGAAAGATTTCCAACCGTTCTTATCAGTTTTTACATCGACAGGAAGCTCGTTGATCTTAATCGTTAGTTCCAGTTTTCCTTGGATAGCCATATTATCCCTATGCTAGCTGTAGTATTGTTTAGAATCGCAATTTGGAATTATGACATATTTTTATTCAAATTGACTCTAAGTAATACCAATCCACAAAAGTGTTGTCACACTTTTGTGGCACTGGTCAGTTAAATCGTGAGGGAGTGAAAGCCCCGTAGTGAAAGCAACTCCAGCATGGAAAGCGGTCGATGATATAGCCCGATCACCATAGCAGGAGTCTTGTTCTTCCCTAAGCTCACATG
>NZ_SELU01000028.1:0-65620 GCF_006861605.1 Pseudanabaena sp. UWO310
TACATTCTTGCAACAATTCATCGAGCAGTTCTTTGCGTATATTCATCTGTTTTGGTGTTAGTAGTTGTGTGTCTAGATTGTCTCTCTGTATATATCCCAGACTTTACACAAAATACTCTACACTCTCCACGTTAAATCGCTTGACTGTTAACGCTCAAGGCTATAAGCGAGTAGACTATGCCTACAACGCGATTAGTCAAGTCATCAACAAATTTGGATAGTGATTAGTTTTTTTTGAAATTTGCAGGCGATCGCTTTTGAATTGATCAGTCATCGCTCTGTAATAGTTCACAAACTGAACAAGCGATTTTAAAATGGTATGGGCAAGAATCTACAAGCGATCGCTCTATTCAGGAATATCACCGAAAAGATCTTTGTATTTTTTTAGCAATGCCTCCGCCTGTCGTTGTGCTAGCTCAGCTTGTTGTTTAGCAAGTCTTTCCTGCTCAGCGATCGCTTTACCTTCTTGTATGCCCTGAGCTTTGCCTTCTTGTATACCTTCCTCTCTTGCCATTTCGATGACACCTTTCATATCTCGATAGTACTTTAAGCTGTTTTCATAGGCTTCTCTTTCTTCTGGGGAAAAGCTAGTAATCTGAGCTACTTCAAACAGTTGCATAAATACATTTTCTTGCAGAGGTAAAGGAGGCTCTTCCAAGTCAGGTAGATGTTTCAGCAGAAATAACCACTTGTCAAAGTGGTCATTTAGTTGGTCGATGGATTTTTTGAATTTTGGTAATTCGAGATAAATAAATTTGAGCTTCTCGTAGAAGACTTTGCAGTCTTGATCTTTTAGCTCAACGATATGTAACAAAGTGTCATCATTTTTATCTTCATCAAACACAAAGTCTAAAATACCGATTGTATAAACTGGAGCGAGTTTGTATTTCCAATCTCCCTTTTCAGCTTGCTCTTGGATCGGAAAAGACGAGTAGTAGATGCTGCGGTCTTTAAAGTAGTTGTGTTTAGCTTTTTGCATTTCGACAATAAATTTTTCGCCTTTTTCGCTTTCGCAATAAAGATCGAAGATCGCTTTGCGATCGCTTGGGGTATTGCCGAGATTTTCAGTGCTGCGGTAAGTTAGATCTTTGACCCGATGCTGGGAGGGTAAAATTACATTCAGAAAGTCAATTAACAAGTTTTTGTTTGGCTCTGTTCCAAATAGCCGATTGAAGCCAAAGTCTGTGAGTAGGTTGATGTAGCGATCGCGACTGTGGCGAGTTGAAAGAGGGTTAGACATGACTTTATCTTGAGTAGTTCGTTAGTTTTTTGCGAGAACTATAGTTTTTTAGAAATGTCTGCGAATTGATTCTATCAGTTCCTCCAGCGTTTTTGACTCTACACTGATTGGCGACCCTCTATAATCTTGTTACTGAGACAAATAACACCTACGACAATCTCAACCGCCTCACCAATATCACCCACAGCAATGGAACTGGTGCGATCGCATCCTACAGCCAAACCTACGATGAAGGTGACAGAATCACGGGTGTCACTGGTAATGATGGAAGTTCTAGTTATACCTATGACGACACCAATCAGCTAATTTCGGGTGAATATGATTTTCAAGACAATGAGAGTTATAGCTATGACAGCAATGGTAATAGAAAGAATAATGGCTATGTCACGGGTGTAAAACCAACTCTTGGAAGATAACAAATATCTCTATGAGTATGACATCGTGGGTAATAGAATCAAGCGTACTGATAAATCGACTAATGAGTTTATAAAAGATTTGTACAATCGAGGTGAAAAACAAAGTGGAGGATCAATTGAAATGATCCGTGTATGTACTGAAACCCCGAAACCCCGTATAATTGATGTCTTTGGCATCCTAAATATCAAAGATAAAGCAGGACAGAAATACTTTAACCGAGGTTACTAAAATGGATAAATATGAATATTGGTTTCTTGATGTTGCCGTTTATATGCATATAGGAGTGTGCTGGATTGTTCCTGATATTAGAGGGAATTTGGCAGTTAATCGAGCACCACTAGACTTGTCTCTACCAGAGATGGCAAAAGCCCTTGATAATTTATTCCAGAGAGGAGATATATTTGCTTACTCTAATGGAATCAGACCAGAGATGAGAGATATTCCATTTACACCAAATTTCGACGAAATTCTTGAGGCTTTAGAAGTAGGTTCAAGGTCTATAATTGGTAGCCATGGAGAAGGCTACGAAAATCTATTTTCATATGGTTTAACCAAACAGGGCGGAGAAAAATGGGAAAGATATTCTAATCCTACATGGGAAAATCTGTTAGAGAACTCAGCTTCTCAGATTGATGGTTATCCAAATTGGGAAGTAACGCTTATATGCTTAAGTAAGGATATACTGGAAGAGTATCTCGAAATTCAGACATATTTTTCTTTAGGATTCACTTGGATTCATTCTGGTGAAATTAAATGGGATATTGTTTCTCCTTGGAAGTATAGTTATTGGAGAACCTTTCCTCAAGCATATCGTGTAAGATACTTGGGAATCGAACCAGACCGAGAACCATATTGGTATATAACTCCTTCAGAGTATACAGAAGAGGAAAGAAAAGCTGACGCATGGTTGAAAGGTTTAAATAACTGGTATACAAATTATTTCAACGAAAATTAGCTCTCCCCCTGTCTAATCTCCTAAAGCACGAAGAAAGTAAAAGCTTTACATATTCCTTTGTTGTTTGGTTGTAATTAACGCTCTAAATTCAAAAAACAATTTCATAAACCATACAGCAACAAAGCGCAAAATGATAAAATCCATCAATGAGCTTTGACAACACCTGCAAATTCCTCGCCGAAACCTTCCCAGCGGCTCGCCAGTTGGCTACTGCGGAGACAGCACCTACAGTTATACCTATGACCTTGATGGTAGGATGTTGGCAGTCAGTAACGAAGGGACTCCTAATCTTCCCACGACGATCATGAGCTATAGCTACGACAATGTAGGCAATGTGTTATCGATGATCGACACCATCAATGGCAGTCTCGGTGTCGCGACTACCCGTGAGTATGATGCGTTAAATCGCTTGACTGTTAACGCTCAAGGCTATAAGCGGGTGAACTATGCTTACAATGCGATTAGTCAAGTCACCAACAAATATCGATACAGTGACAATAATCTTGTCGCTCAGACAAATAACACCTACGACGATCGCGATCGCCTCACCAATATCACGCACAGGAATGGAACTGGTGCGATCGCATCCTACAGCCAAACCTATAATCAAGGCGACAGGATCACAGGTGTTAGTAGCAATGATGGAAGTTCTAGTTATAACTATGACGACACCAATCAGCTAATTTCGGGTGAATATGATTTTCAAGACAATGAGAGTTATAGCTATGATGGCAATAGGAATAGAACTAATGATGGCTATGTCACGGGTGTAAATAATCAACTCTTGGAAGACAGCAAATATCTCTATAGGAAGAACGGCAAAAAAGGAACAGTTCACGCTATTCTAGACACTGGCTATGTCAACAGACGAGATTTGACTCATATTAGAGACTTTGGCGGTGTTCCACCAGGAGTATATGATATTTTAGAATTTGCTATCGATCCTGACTATGGTTATCGCTTAGATCGTCATGATTCTATTCCAAGAGACGATATCGATCAATATAATGGCAGATTTGGATATCGACTTCATTCCTATGGGAATTCGTCAGCAGGTTGCGTTACTGTCAAAGAAGGAAATTATTTTGATAGTGATACAAATGAAGACGAAGAGACTAAATCTATAGCTAGGCGAGTAAGAAAATTTATCAATAGAAAATCTATTCTTGTTACAGATAATTTTATTCCAAAGCCCAATCCTCAAGATAATTTATCTGCTTTCAAGTCTTTTGGTAGATCAGTTTTGAACACCCTGACTTACCCAACAGTGAAAAAATTTGGTGAGCTTGTTGTTAAGTAAATTGAAGTCAATCCGATGAAAATTTTAATTAAGTTAGTTGTAATATTTTTGACATTACTTATTGTGATATTTTCTATATACAATACATTTGATAATCATGGAATCATTTCTATTAATAGGCTTGACAATATGTCCGAACAGAATTTGTTTAGAGTAAAAAATAAAGATTTTACAGGGTTCATAGATATAAATGGAAAGCCGATAATTAAAATTGAAAAATTGTCTCCATATCAATACTTAAAAGATGATTTTCATAATGGATTAGCACCTGTTTGTGAAAAGCCTTCACAGGAATTTCGCGAAGAAAATTGCGTGTTTATAAATAAAGAAGGGAAAATAGCTATATCTTCAATATTTCTTAATGTTGGTAAATTTAATAATGGATTAGCTCCAGTTAGGGTTGATAGTATTTTTTCAGTGAGAGCATATTGGGGATATATTAATGAGTCTGGATGGTTTGTAATTGGAGCGAAATATAGTAGCGATGCTAATGGATTTCCACGCAACTTTAGCGAGGGATTGGCAACCGTGCACACTTCTGAAAACAACGATGTAAAACTTGAAGTTATTGATACTAATGGAAAAGTAGTAATTCAACCAAGTCCATTTTTTGGAGATATTTACGAATTCTCAGAAGGTCTAGCTGTATTTGCTACTCGTGAAGAAAAATCAAAATATGGATTTATTAATACAAAAGGTGAAATTGTAATTCCTTCAAAATATTTAAGGGCAGATTCTTTCTCAGAAGGTTTAGCCGTAGTTTCAAATACAATTCAAGATGAATTTAAAGATCGTCGAAATTATGGCTATATTGATAAAGATCAAAATTTAGTGATTCCTTTCTTATTCGATCAAGCGTTTCATTTTTCAGGCGGATTGGCTGCTGTAGAATTAGACGGTAAATGTGGATATATCAATAAATTTGGTAAATTTGAGATACCTAATATTTATAGATATTGTAATTCTTTTTCCGAAGATTTAGCGGCAGTTAAAATTAAAGATCTTTGGGGGTACATTGATAGAAATGACAAGTTAATTATTCCCTATAGATTCAGTAAAGCATTAAATTTTAGAGGAGGGCTAGCATCAGTAAGAGACCCAAGCCAAAGTATTGGAATCAAGAGTGAAGAATATTCTTATGACTATAATGATTTCGATGATGCAATTGATGCTTCTTATATTGATCGTAAAGGTATGTATGTATTTCAACCTAAAGTAGAGTAATTAATTTTCTTAGGATTGTTTCGAGTATAGAATCCCGATCGCAAAAATCATGCAAACAAAGCCCAAAATGATAAAATCCAGCAATGAGCTTTGACAACACCTGCAAATTCCTCGCCGAAACCTTCCCAACGACTTCGCCAGTTGGCTCTTGGGAAGCCCCATCAACCTCACCAAACTTTAACCATCCGAATTCCGGGTATGGCAACTATTCGTATAAAACTGTATCATGACATGCTTGAAAGCAATATATAGCAATACTTTCAGCGATTGATTTGAAATTGAAAAAATCTTGCACTAGAAATTCTTGAAAGTGAGCGATCAGCTATTTCTAGAATTTGGTGAGCAATCGCTATGGAATAGCGTCTGGGTCAATGCCAAGCGATCTGAGGTATGCGGCAAGTTTTTCTTTTTCATTACGCTCCTGCTCAGCGATCGCCTCTGCCTGTTCTTTAGCCAGCCGCTCCTGATCGGCAATAAAATTAGCTTGCTCAGCGAGCACAATACCTTGAGCTTTGCCTTCTTGTATACCTTCCTCTCTTGCCGTTTCGATGACACCTTTCATATCTCGATAGTACTTTAAGCTGTTTTCATAGGCTTCTCTTTCTTCTGGGGAAAAGCTAGTAATCTGAGCTACTTCAAACAGTTGCATAAATACATTTTCTTGCAGAGGTAAAGGAGGCTCTTCCAAGTCAGGTAGATGTTTCAGCAGAAATAACCACTTGTCAAAGTGGTCATTTAGTTGGTCGATGGATTTTTTGAATTTTGGTAATTCGAGATAAATAAATTTGAGCTTCTCGTAGAAGACTTTGCAGTCTTGATCTTTTAGCTCAACGATATGTAACAAAGTGTCATCATTTTTATCTTCATCAAACACAAAGTCTAAAATGCCGATTGTATAAACTGGAGCGAGTTTGTAGTTCCAATCTCCCTTTTCAGCTTGCTCTTGGATCGGAAAAGACGAGTAGTAGATGCTGCGGTCTTTAAAGTAGTTGTGTTTAGCTTTTTGCATTTCGACAATAAATTTTTCGCCTTTTTCGCTTTCGCAATAAAGATCGAAGATCGCTTTGCGATCGCTTGGGGTATTGCCGAGATTTTCAGTGCTGCGGTAGGTTAGATCTTTGACCCGATGCTGGGCGGGTAAAATTACATTCAGAAAGTCAATTAACAAGTTTTTGTTTGGCTCTGTTCCAAAAGTCAATTAACAAGTTTTTGTTTGGCTCTGTTCCAAATAGCCGATTGAAGCCAAAGTCTGTGAGTAGGTTGATGTAGCGATCGCGACTGTGGCGAGTTGAAAGAGGGTTAGACATGACTTTATCTTGAGTAGTTCGTTATTTTTTTGCGAGAACTATAGTTTTTTAGGAATGTCTGCTAATTGATTCTATCAGTTCCTCCAGCATTTTTGACTCTACACTGATTGGCGACCCTCTATAATCTTGTTGCTGAGACAAATCACACCTACGACAATCTCAACCGCCTCACCAATATTACTCACAGCAATGGAACTGGTGCGATTTGCTGAGACAAATAACACCTACGACAATCTCAACTGCCTCACCAATATCACTCACAGCAATGGAACTGGTGCGATCGCATCCTACGCTCCATTCATTCCATAGATAAAATCGCCTCTTGCTTGTTGATAGGTTTACGATTGTCTATTCATTTCATAAAAAAATGGGTGTTACATTTCATTAACGCATCCTACCAAACTATGAACACTACTTTGCAAGTAATGTTTTCTCTTCGTTTTTTCGTGGAAGAACTCTTGGATATTAACCTCTTGTCATCGTTACTACAATACTCAAATAACAAAAAGTGAGGTTTATAGATAGAAAATCGAATTCCCCATAATTACAATGTCTTTATAAAAGAATCAAGAAAAATATGATCGGAGAATACACTTTGTCGAAAGTAGTAGTTAGAATCTGGAAAGATGGCACAATAGGTCATCCCTTTTTTGGTGTTCGTGTTTGGGTGGAGGCAGAACCCTCTCTAATAGAAAACTCTGTGATTGATGCAATAGGTCAAGAAGTTAATACTGGACTAGGTGAGGTTAACTCTAGAACTCACGATGACTGGATTAATGCGGCAATTGAAGGGGCTAAAGAAACTTTAACTTATCTTGAAAGGTCATCATACAATAAATATTTTTTTGTAAAGATTACTAAGGTTATAGGAACTGAAGTTGATACTACAGAGGATTCCGTAAAAGTTGCTGCTTCGATTGCTACATGGAGAGCTATCAAGCCAAATTCCTCAGAGCCGATTCCTAAATTTGATCAACTTGAGAATATTTGGACTGTCGAATTTCCCTCACCTGTATAATTATTTCCCATATGTATTATGCTAAAAAAATTTCATAAGTCTTTATTCTTAAAGTTTCTATTCCTTATAGCTATTCTTATTCAATCATGTGGTGATATTACTTCAGGAGAGAAAGTACTTGTTGCTCCATCTGGGGTATATATCCTAAAGGCAACTGTCAAATCTAAAAATGATGACTCTCGTGAAAATCCCAGATACTTCTGGTTTGTATCAATACACGACAAACAGAATAACCTTATATATGAAGATAAAGATTCAGATTTTGTGGGTTATCTCAACATTAAGATTGCTTGGGATGAAAATGATAGAGCTTGGGTTTATAATACTGATAATTCTCAAATTTTTTTCTGGGGAAAAGTTTCCAATAAATGGATAAAAAACAATTGGGATGCAGACAAGACTAAAATGATTCAACGTAAAATTTATCCACCAAAATTTTAATAATTTAAAAAAAATACTATGAAAAAAATACTGGTATTGTCCACTTACAGGTAAAGTTGAAATAATAAGAGCCGCAGTCTAACACAAGCAACTCTGTCAAGTTTATGGATAGAAAACTAAAATTAGACATTGTTTTTGTTATAGCATTATCTATTTTCCTCAACTCTTGCCAAGTTTCAATAAATCAGCCTACTGAAACAGATAGAAGATTACAGCGAGTTGAGCAACTGGAGCAAAAAGACGATTTATCGAAAGACGAGATTATTGAAATTCTTTCATTCGCAGCATTAGACAACAAGCTATTTCTCAGTCAAAGAGCATCAGGAGTACTTTCTTCATATTCAAGCTATGAAAACTTATACTTAATTGTAGACCAGCATCTTGCGAAATCTTCTAGTGAAAAGGAATTCAATCGTTCCTTATCTCTCTCTTTAGGTATGCTTATGGATTTAATCTCTATAGAATCTGGTAAGTCAGAGAGCACTGTCCCAGATCATCTCCTTGAAAACCATGAAAATTTTCATGATCTAGAAGTGCGCAAAAAAATAATTGGAGCTTGGTATGATTATTTGAGAAAAAAGAAATCCCAAATAAAAACTAGTGAATGGAATCAACGTCATAACATGTGGAAGCAACGCCAAAAAATTATACAGTCAAGCTTATGATGACAATTAACGCTCCCAGCGAAATTTTCGTTCTGACTCTTGAATTGGTAAATCGTTGATGCTAGCAAATCGACGCATCATCAGACCATTTTCTGCAAATTCCCAGTTCTCATTGCCGTAAGCACGATACCAAGAACCAGCTTCATCTTGCCACTCATACTCAAAGCGCACGGCAATCCGATTATCCATAAAGCACCAAAGCTCTTTCTTCAAACGATAGTCTAGTTCCTTTGCCCATTTGCGTTTGAGAAAATCTCTGATCGCATCCCGCCCGTTCAAAAATTCCGATCGATTCCGCCATTCTGAATCTTCTGTGTAGGCAAGGGCAACTCGTTCGGGATCGCGGGTATTCCATGCATCTTCTGCTGCCTGTACCTTGGCTTTGGCGGTTTCGAGCGTAAAAGGAGGGAGTGGGGGCTTAGTTTCCATAGTTTTTTTAATATTGATAAAAAGTTAATTGAAAGTTCTAAAATTTTAATGCAAAAATTCAAGGCGAACTGCTGTAGGAAGCGATCGCATTTTCGATAAATTGCTGCCAAGTCTCGTTGGGATGCCAGATAGTCGTCATTAACTGATAGGCTTCTGGCTCTGAGACACCCATGATCAAGCGACGATAGAGATAAACAAACGCTGATACCCGCATATTCATAGCACAGTGAACGAAGATTGGTCTTTCCCTATGCGCTTGCATCACATCACAAAACTTAGTGAAGTCAGCTATTGTAGGGCTATCCCAAACTACGGGAATATTAATATAATCCATTCCTAAACCACGAACGATCGCTGGTTCATTGGGCAAAGCATTGGAGGCATTGGGGGGCGCTAAGTTGAGAACCGTTTGATACCCTGCATGGCGAATCAAGGAGAATTCCTCAGCAGTTGGTTGTCCGCTTGTCGCCAATTGATCTGAGATATACCGATAGTTCAGAATATCATCTAAGCCTTTTTTGGGTTGTAGGCGAGATTTGACGATCTGCCATGTTGATCGCCCATACAAGACAATATTACTCAAAACGCTTTTAATTTTCATGTTTTTAAAATTTGTGTAGGACACAAAACCATAGGAATGATTGGCGGCGCTTTACGCAGCCAATCATCCCTATGGTAGAAGATCTTCTAATTCATGGATTTTTGCCAGCAGCACATCCACCTCTGCTTGGGAATAGCGCATAGGAATATGTTGCGGACAATTCCAATCCCAACCTTCAATCTCAAATACGATTGCGCGTTCTACTACTGCTGCATAACTGGGATCTTTTACCTGCGAGAGAATTGTAGGATCGTTTTCAACAATACGAGCGCGTCCGAGAATCTTGAGGCGGCGACGGTGGCGATAATCCATCAAAAATAAAAAGGCTTTATCATTTTCCGAAAGATTCCCTACGGAAATATATTGAACGTTACCGCGAAAATCGGCAAATCCCAGAGTTCGCTCGTCAAGAATCTTTAAAAATCCTGCCTTACCACCACGAAACTGAATATAAGGATATCCATTGGCAGTAACCGTACCAAGGTAAAAGCCCTCCATGCTAGCAATAAATTCTGCTAAGTCGGGAGTAATGGTATTATTATCTGCACCCTGATCGACAAAGCGCTGGTAATTCTCGCGAGAACCCATTCTCTCTTGCATTGCTTGTACTGCTGGAGTAAAAGCGATCGTACCAAATTGACGGGGCATAGTTTAACTCCTCATGAATTAAGAGAGCAGAATAAAGAAAGCTTGTAATATAGCCTTACTCGTAGATGGCGATCTAAGACTACTAGAGATTGCCAAGATTCTATTCATCGTTATGCCATTGGAATATAGCCTGAAAGATCTTTAATTCTTTCCATCCAATTTAGGATGTTAGAATAAGACGCGATATCGATTTTACCATCTTTAGCGAGTGAAAGATAGGGATAGATGGCAATATCTGCAACTGTGGGGCGATCGCATTCTAGCCAATGTCTCTCACTTAGATGCTGATCGATTTGCTGAAGAATGAAAATTGACTTTTGTGTGGCTCGTTCGATATTAATATTCGTTCCTGCGCCAAACAGATGGAACAGTCTTGCACTCTCAAGCCCTTGACGCACTTCACCTGCTGCCGTTGATAGCCAGCGCATTACCCTTGCCATCAGCAAAGCATCCGTCGGGAGCCATTGCTCGCCACCGTATTTTCGCGCCAAGTAAACAAGGATAGCCTGAGCATCCGCCAAATTCGTATCCCCATCCACTAGTAGAGGCACTTGCCCAAAGGGATTCTTTGCCAAATACTCAGTTGACTTCTGCTCACCCTTCAGGAGATCGACTCTAACCCATTCATAATCAAGGTTGAGTAGCGACAGCATCAAGCTTACTTTGTAACAATTACCCGATATTTCGTGACCATATAGCTTAATCATAGTTTTTTAATGGTGAGAAGGAACGAGGAAATATTTTTTATGCCGTTCATTCAGCACGAAATTATTGTACCGTTCGTTCGGTACAATTGTCAATGGATGCATTAAAACTTTTTTGGATAGGGGTGGCTAGGCGCAATTAAATATAAAACCCCAAAACCTGTAGCACACACTGCGCCTGCGCTACAGGTAAAGAAGGCTTAGTCAAGCTTTCTATGGTAAATGTTGTATATTGAAATGATGCTTTAGTAAGTTTTTGAGTAAATGAGTAGGATCAAGCAAATAAATCGTCTGCAAGCACAAATTATCAACAACGCCCAAGGTCGTGTTCAAGAAAATATAGAACTTGGCACGGAACTTGGCACGGAATTGTGCGTAGTGGCAGCTTTCTACCATTTCACGGACTTGCCAGATTATGAATCGTTGCAGGCTCCCCTCAAACAGTTTTGCGCCGATCGCCAATTAAAAGGCACAATCCTTTTAGCTAAGGAAGGAATCAACTCGACGATCGCAGGTAAACGCGAAGCGATTGATGCTCTATTAGCTTATCTGCGGAGCGATCCGCGCCTTCAAGATTTGGAGCATAAAGAATCTTATTGTCAGGGGATTCCATTTCAACGCATGAAAGTCCGACTCAAAAAAGAGATTGTAACTTTAGGCGTTCCCGATATCGATCCCAGACACCGAGTTGGGAAATACGTGGAGCCAAAGGATTGGAATGCCTTAATTGCCGATCCTGAGGTGATTGTAATCGATACGCGCAATAGCTACGAAGTTGAATTTGGAACATTCAAAGGCGCGGTCGATCCGAATATAGAAGTCTTTGGACAATTCCCTAACTACGTCAAGGAGCAACTCGATCCTGAGAAACATCAAAAAGTTGCTATGTTCTGTACGGGAGGAATTCGTTGTGAAAAGGCTAGTGCCTATATGTTATCGCAGGGTTTTAGGGAGGTATATCACCTGAAGGGGGGCATTCTCAAATATATCGAAGAAGTTCCGCCAGAAGAAAGCGTTTGGGAAGGAGAATGTTTCGTCTTTGATGATCGTGTTAGCATTGATAGAATTTAGCAGGGATTGACGATTAACTCGTCGGGAATGACGACCCAAACGCAGTACTTGTTAGCGTCGGGTACGATCAAGATTGCCATGCCCAAGTCTAGATCTCTTCGGCATCCTGCAATGGCATCGGTGAGGCTGTTATAGGCTTTATCGATGACAAAGATTTTGCCCAAATACATAATTGCTTTTTCTGTGCCAGCAATTGTATTAATCATGATCGAGCGAACTTGGTTTAGGGAATTAAGAATCATGGCGTTAGTAGGATTGTTAATGAGATTGTTAGTGCGCTAAAGGTATTTCTCTATGGTTATGAGTATCGCTTTAAAATTTTTTTGCTGCTGCGATCGCAAATCTTCGATCCTGTGATGTTGATGTTGTAAAAATGCGATCGAAATCACAAAAAAAACCGAAGAAGATCGCTAATTTTTAGTCCATTCGAGTTAAGTTGGCAAGTTTTAAAAGCCCAAAAGTAAAAGCCTTGCGTAGCAAGGCTTTTACTTTTGGGCTTTGAGAAAGGGTTTGCGTAGCAAACCCTTTCTCAAAGCCAGTTTCAAGTTATCCCGAACTCATGTTAAGTAAGTGGGCATAATTAAAATCCAGAGCTAAAACCTGCGGCGAACGCGCAGCGTTCGCCGCAGGTTTTAGGGTTTTATATTTAATTAAGCCCACTTACTTGTAGCAATCCTAAATGAGTTGAGAGGAGCCGAAGGCTTATTTGATTGCTATAGAGAGGTGGCGCAAAGCGCCACCTCTCTATTAAGTGTCATAATCCTAAATATTTTGCAAAAAGCCCTGACAATTAACTTGCGAGGACGTTAAGGAAGTGCAAAAATATTGAAGTTAGTATTGGCTGAAATGATTATGCTCGGTAAAACCCTGACTGGGCGCTATAAGATCGTTAAGATGCTTGGCGGAGGTGGCTTTAGCCAAACATTTATTGCAGAAGATGGATATTTGCCCGATCGCCCAGCCTGCGTGATCAAGCAACTTAAGCCTGCCTCATCCCAAGCAGAAATTTTAAAAATCTCCCGTGAACTATTTGATAAAGAGGCAAAGGTGCTTTATCGATTGGGTAAGCACGATTGCATTCCCAGTTTACTGGCTCACTTTGAAGAGGATGAAGAGTTTTTTCTCGCCCAAGAACTCATTGAAGGTGATGTTTTAACCCAAGAGATTAAGCGCGGTCAATGTTTGGGCGAGCAATATACGATTGATTTTCTAACGGATATTCTCCCTACCCTTGATTTTGTTCATCAACAACAGGTGATTCATCGGGATCTCAAACCTAGCAATCTGATTCGGCGTACCAGCGATAAGAAGATCGTCTTGATTGATTTTGGTGCAGTCAAAGAGGTTAGTACCCAGCCGATCAGCCAGTTAGGCAATACCAACACTTCGAGCTTAGTGATTGGCTCCCCCGGCTATATGCCAAACGAGCAATATAGTGGCAAGACAATGTATGCCAGTGATATCTATGCGATCGGGATGATTGCTTTGCAAGCCCTGACGGGATTATCGCCCAATCAGATTCCTGAAGATCCGATAACAAGCGAGTTTTGCTGGCGCGATCTTGCCAAAGTTACCCCAACCTTGGCGGAAGTAATCGATAAAATGGTGCGTTTTGACTTTCGGCAGCGCTATCAATCGGCGAGTGAAGTTTTAGATGCGCTCCAACCCCTGTTAACGCGATCGCTCGCTCACACGATTCTCAGTGTAGTGACTCCATCGGTTGATGCATCTCCAAATCCTATTCCCGCGCATACGGTCAAAAGTCCGATCGATCAGCTGATCGATGATGTCTCCGATGATTTAGAAATGTGTGAAGATCCCGTCAGGGCAAAGAAGCTCGTATGCCTCGTTTGTACGGGTATTCTGGAAAATGATCTCAACCGTTTAAATAATTTTAGTTTTGGGGAATTACTTCAGGACATATATCAGCAATATCCCACGATCGAATTGCTTAAAGAGAACTTAGTTAAGGCAGTTAAAACAATTGACGTACAAAAGCAGCGCCAATATTTAATCGTGGCGAAGATCGTTTTTAATGCCGCATCACAGATGTATCAAAAAACAGCAGCGATCGCCGCGCCTGTCGCTTCCCCTCCATCTATTCTTCCATCTCCACCTAGTCGTCCAGAAGTTTATTCAGTTAATCATCTAGTAATTAATGCAGATTCGGCGCAACTGATCGCTCCGATTGATAATTCTTACAATAGTTTAGAACCAGTGGCATCTGAACCAGAGGCAGTTAATGTAACTTCCATGCAAATGAGTTCGGAATTGGGCATAGTTGGTCATGAAATAGCAGCGATCGATCCCTATACCTATGATGAATCGGATGTTTATGCATGGGTTGCCCATGACATTGACACCGATACCCAGCAAATGCGGCTCAAAAAGCTGTTATTTTATACCTACCAAGATGTATGGGAGAGCGATCTCCGCCAGTTGAACAGTATAAATTGGACAAATTTACTAAGAGAACTAGTTTCCTTTGTGCCCACATTTGCCCAGTTGACCGCATTGATTCAAGGGGCTGTCCAAAGAGTTTCTAAGCCTACGGAGTATTTAGCGATCGGTAATTTATTGTTGATCAAGTTAGAACCGCTTTACCCCGATCGCGCTATAGAGGCAACCAGCAATTCACCGCAAACGGAATTGCCAACCGAATTACCAACAGAATCATCAATGGATTTACAAGGTCCTAGCAAGAGTCCCTGCAAGATTCCCTTTAATCCCCAAATTGCTAGCGATCTATTTGATCTAAGGCTAGAACTAATGCGATTTACCAGTTCTATGCGAGCCAAGATTTTACTTTTTTCCGTACTCTACTATCCCTTCGATCCTGATCGCGATAATTGGCAAGATTTACGCAGTCATGGACTAGATGGGCTGCTGCGACAATTTTTTTATGCCTATGCATCCTTTGATAGGGCGGAAAAATCAATCTGGCAAACGGCGCGATCGCTAAGTGAACCGAATGCTTACGATCAATCAGCTAGCTATATCCTGCAAGCCGTTAGTTCTCTCTACGATCTGCTTGAGGTTAAATCGATGCAACATCCTGCGGAAGGTCGTCAATCGCCCTCTGACGATACGGACTTTACCCAGCCTAGTTTGATCTTTCGCAACAGTGACGATGATGACACTTGTCAGTTTATCTAGAGAATGGCGGCACTTTGCGCCGCTATTCTCTAGATAAACATGGATTCGCTAGCGCTCAATTTATTTTCTGGTTCGTTTTCATCCCGTCACCCATCCTGTAAACGGATAGGGTGCAGGACTTCCCACTCACATTAGTTAAAAGGATCGATCGGTATGGATGCAGCGCTCACTTCTCAAGATATCCTGCGACGTTATGCCCAAGGCGATCGCGACTTTAGCGGATGCAATCTGAGTGGCATTAAACTTAGTGGGGCAAATCTCAGCCGTACAGATTGGCTTGATGTCAACTTATCCAAAGCCTATCTCAATAGTACGGTTCTGACCTTTGCCTGTTTAACTCGGGCAAATCTGCGTGGAGCTTTGATGGTAGGGGCAAATCTCTGTGGTGCAAATCTCAATCAAGCCAGCCTGAGTAACGTCAATTTGTCTAATGCCGATCTTCATGGTGCTAGCTTGCAAGGAACGACGTTATTTGGTGCAAACCTGAGCCTTGCTAACTTGATGGATGCGAACTTAATTGATGCGGATATGCGGACGATTAACTTGAGTGGGGCAAATCTGGGTGGTGCTTGTATGCGCGGCGCAAATCTCAGGCAAGAGCGAGCGGTTGGCGATCGGGATGAAATCGATGTCAGTAGAAAGAAACGGAGCATCGCTAGTTTGATCGGAGCAAACCTCTCTGGGGCAGATCTGCGGGGAGCAAATCTATCGGGAGCCGATCTCTATAAGGCGGATCTGCGCGGAGCAAACTTGCAAGAGGCAACCCTCAGTGGCGCGAACCTCAGCGAAGCCAAGTTAAATAATGCTCACTTGCAGGGCGTATTCCTAACTGAGGCAAATCTCAGCAGTGCTAGTCTTGCGGGCGCAGTTTTAAATAATGCCAAACTAGAACGCGCTATCTTAATTGATGCTGACTTTAACGGGGTTGCCCTCAATGGTGCAATCATGGCAGATATTAAAGCCAGTCGAGTACAGATGCAAGGAGCCGATCTGACGGATGCCAAGTTATCCCGTGCCGATCTCAGCCGCGCCAATCTGAGGGGAGCGATTATGATCAGAGCAAATCTGATCGAAGCTTATCTCGCAAGGACAAATCTAGCAGAGACCGATCTCACGGACGCAATTCTCAACCGTGCCGAGTTGAGTAGTGCTAATCTCGTCGGCGCAATTCTCAAAGGCGCAACCCTTCCAGATGGGAAAGTTCATAGATAGGAGAAGCCACTCGCAGGATCCAAAATATAAGAGAGCTAAAAAATTTACTTTATATCTAATACGAAGTTAAGAAATGGCTACGCCATTTCTTAACTTCGTATAAAACCTGCACCGCAGGTTTTAGGTTTTATATTTAATTAAGCCCACTTACTTATACAGCGCTTTGCACTCAAACCCAAACCAAGAAAATTTTTAAAAGCTTTGCAAAGCAAAGCTTTCAAAAATTTTCTTTTGATTCATTTGATCGATAATTGCTGTTATAAGATATTTTTATATTTTTTCAGAAGACTGTTATTTTGATATCAAGGATATTATTCTTCTTTAGTGTCTTTCTATTACCCACTCATTCTTTAGTAAGTGGGCAGCATTTTGATGAAAACTATTTACCCATTAAAAAATACATGAAATTAGTCCAAAATCATGTAGTGGGTATTCCTATTAGTTTTAAAGATGAATCTGAAGCATTAAGCAAAAACTGTAAAATACATAGACTAAAGGACAAGGATAAAAAAAATTGTGTAATTGAAGAACGAGAATATGGAGGTGTATACACTAAACGCGCTTTTTATCAGCGATCTATAATTTTAAATATTTACGAACAAAATAGCGCGGGTGAATTTTATAAAGACACAGAATTTACAATTCTGTCGCCCTATGGAAGAGGAAAAATACGCTATGAAGATTTGTTGGGAAATGGGAAAGAATTTATTATAGTTGAAAACCTTGAAGGTGCTACTGGTTCAGGTGTTAGCCAAGATATTCTTGCAATTGTAGGTTGGCATCGAAATAAATTCGCTCCCGTTCTACTAGAGACAACGAGGTATATGGAAGCATTTTTAACATCTCATCGTCAACAAGAACTAAGGGCAAGCTATAACTTTCTTAATAAAGGTACAAATAATTTTTCTATAAGACTTGAATATGAGTTTTTAGCAATATTTCCAAAGCTCAATATAACAAAGCAATTCTCTTGGAATGAGGAGTTGGCATGGAATGAAGAAAATTTTTCTTTTTACAGTAAAGAATTGGAGAAAGTAAAGCTCAATAATTTTATTAATAACGTCGAAAAAAGCATTATTCAAGTGCGTTTAAATATTTTAGATCTTGATATAAATAATCTCAGCTTTGAGTTATTGGATAAAACTAAGATTGTTTCGCTTTATACAAAATGGTTCTAAAATTTTTAGCTAGCAAAGTATGTTTGAGATATAGCTATAGTCAGTAATATTAGGACAAAAATCAAACCCAATAGATAGTTGCGGCGCGAAGCGCCGCAACTATCTATTGGGTTTGATTTCCTGACTTAAGTAAATACAGCTATAATGCCCATTCTCATTTTGAGTTTTGTAAGAGATCTAATGCTTAATAGAGTAAGGCAGCGATTGCGCTGCCTTACTCTATTAAGCGACTCTAGCAATGACAGTGCGGTGACGGGGACTATTGGCGATGATGGTAGGAGAGGCAAAGCCTGCGGCAACTAGTTCTTGGGCAAGATTGAAGGAGAAGTATTGATCGAGATAGGGTTCAGTGCTTTTGAGGAGGGTGAGGATGTAGGGAGGCATTTTCTGGTAGATATCGGATTGGGGATTCATGTCCATCATGGCGAAATATCCGTTGGGCTGCAAAACCCGACGGATTTCTCTCAGAATTTGCCTTGTTGCATCTTGCGGTAATTCATGGAATAGCAGAAAACAGGAAACAAAATCACAGGAAGCATCAGGTAAGGAAATGTTTTCAGCAGTGGAATGTATCCATTGTATTTGCCCCTTTTCGGTTAGTTGCGGATATTTGAGGTTGGTATTGTAGTTAGCGATCGCTAAAAAATGAGGTGACAAATCTAGCCCCGTAATCTTAGCAAGGGGATAGTTCTCATGTAGAGAGAAAGTACTCATGCCTACGCTACAACCGATGTCGAGAATGTTTTGAGGTGCGGGCATTTTTTCTTTGACGATATCCAGATAGCTTTGACGCAGTCTGGCATCGCCTTGCACGGGTGGTTTATCGTCATTCCAGATGCGCGAATGGACGGCATAGGCGGCTACTTCAACTTCCGTTGCGGGCAACCAACCGAGATTCCCTTCTTCGTAAGCATGAAAATGCTTGAGATAATATTCGGGATATTTTAAGTTGGGATTTTGAACTTTAACTAGTTCTGCCTCAAGATCCTGTTTTTGTAAATCGGCAACAATTTGTCGCCAGTTTACGCCCATCGATTCGGCGCGTTCGATCATCATTTTGCGAGCGCGTTGCTTGGCAAGGTTAAATAAAGGCGCGATCGCTAAAATGCCATTGACGATACGGGAGGCGAGTCCGATTTTAGGGTTAGGGGCTGAAGTAGTGATAGTCATATATAAAAAATAAAAAAGATGATTACTATAAAAAATATAATTACTCTTTGATTTTACGTGACTTGATAGCGATCGCAGGATTGCCAAGATAGATCGTCATTGGTTCTAGCGATCGGGTCGCCACGCTACCCATCCCCAACACCGCCCCCTGACCGACCCGCACCCCCGCGCTCACGGTAGCCCTTGCCGCGATCCAACTCCCCGTCTCAATATAAATTGGAGCCGTACGCAGTGCAAAATGGCGATCGCACCAGTCGTGATTACCCGTACAGAGATAAACTCCCTGAGAAATACAACAATGGCTTTCGATCGTAATTAGATCGAGATTGTCTAACCAAGCATCTTCACCAATCCAGACAAAGTCCTTGACAATCAAGCGCCAAGGGAATTTGATCCGTACCCCCGTTTTGATTCTCACACCTTGACCAATTTCCGCGCCAAACCAGCGCAAGATGGTAACTTTTAGCCATGAAAAAGGAATTAAGTAACTACGCACCAAGGTTGCGCCAATAAAGTACCAAAGTAGCTGCTTGGCAATGGTTACGCCTATGGTGTATTTACCCGTTGTGTAGCGATCAAGACGCAAAGTGATGACTCCTCACTAGATTTAGTTTTTAATTCACGAAAGAGTGACAATACTTTTGTGAATTGGTATAAACCCCTCAAAACTGCGGCGCAGGTTTGAGATCTGGATTTTAATTATGCCCAGTCACTTAACAGTCCTAGCAGTCCTAAATCCCAGATTTTGGTTGAGAGTGTTGCAAAGCAACACTCTCAACCAAAATCTGGGATTGGGCAATGTTATACAATATTAGAGCTTTTCTAATGGTCGAGTTTTTTCTATGCAAGTTTGGGTATTGCTGTTTAACGCCAACACTGATAACGAAGGGATCTATACACTGGAAATTGAAGGCAATAATATCATTGTCGCCTTTGAGCAAGAGGATGATGCCATTCGTTATGCAGGTTTACTGGAAGCACAGGATTTCTTATCGCCGACAGTGGAAAGCATTGACAGTGAAGAGCTAAAGGAATTCTGTGAGGATGCTAACTACGACTTAAATATCGTACCAACTGATGCTTTGTTAGTTCCACCAGAAAAAAATGTTGACAAAACGGATTGGTCGCCCGATCGCGTTCAAAAGCTCTCGGAACCAGAGACTGATGCCGAGGTAGAAGATCCCGTAATTGCGATGATGCGTCGTCGTCTAGAGAATTTACTATGAGTTATGAGCGTACAGTTCTTCCGAGCGTATTCTCATAACCGAACAAAGCCCTATAAGAATTTGTTTTAGGTATCAATATGACGGCTGAACTTACTTCTAATGCATTAACGAAAACAATTACCAAGTTTGAGCCAAATCCTGAGAATGAAGGCTGGTTTAACTATGCGGTTCACGTCTATCCCCACCATACGGACTATTCGGGTGTGGTATGGCATGGCTCCTATATTAATTGGATGGAAGAGGCAAGGGTCGAATGTTTGCGTACTGTGGGCATGAGTTTTGAAGAATTAGTTTCCGCAGGTGTGGATTTGCCAGTAGTGGAAATGTCTTTGCGCTATCATCGTTCGGCAAGGATGGGTGACAATTTGCTGGTGATGACTAAGCTCGTACCCGATAAAGTCCGCCTTAATTGGGAATACCAAATTCGCACCGAAACAGATCTATGTGTAACAGCAGTGGTTACCCTCGTACCTGTAGATTTTGAAAAACGTAAGCTGTTGCGATCGCTACCTAGCTCCTTAGAAGGAGCGATCGCCAAGCTGACGGAAATATAAGGATCGCGCCGCAACGCCGCACGGTCTAAATAAAAACATAAAACCTGTAGCGCAAGCTGCGCTTGTACTACAGGTTTTAGCTCTAGTTTTTAATTATGCCCAGCTACTGACAGATAATAATAAAGATGAAAGGAACTAAATCAAAATTATGGCAAATTGGCAAGTAATCGCGGGTGGTGTGACCGCTGCAAAGGGCTACAAAGCAGCAGGCATTACCGCTGGGTTAAAACCATCGGGCGCACCCGACTTAACCCTAATCGCCTCGGATGTTCCTGCGATCGCCGCAGGAGTATTCACCAAATCCTGCGTCCGAGCTGCCTGTGTGGACTTCAATCGGGAAGTATTAGCTAAGGGTGGTAAAGTCAGCGCGATTCTCTGCAATGCAGGACAAGCCAATGCCAGTACTGGTGCAGAAGGTTGGCAAAATGCGGTGGAATGTGCGGAATTAGTCCAAAAAGCCTTAAATACCCAAGATGGCGTATTGGTTGCCTCCACGGGTGTCATTGGCAAGCAATTGCTGATGGATAAAATGCGATCGGGAATTGCCAAGATCGCGCCCCTAATTTCTGCGGATGGTGGTGAAGCTGCTTCGCGATCGATCATGACGACGGATACGGTTCCCAAGAGCATTGCCCTTGAAACGGTAATTGATGGCAAGCCCGTCCGCATTGGCGGCATTTGTAAAGGTTCGGGAATGATTCACCCCAATATGGCGACGATGCTTGGTTTTGTGACTTGCGATGCGGGCGTGGAGCCCCAGCTATGGCAAACCATGTTGTCGCGATCGATCGATGCTAGCTTTAACCAAGTGACTGTCGATGGCGATACCAGTACTAATGACATGGTGCTAGCTCTGAACAATGGCGAGTCGGGCGTAGTCATTAGCGATGAGAATTCTGCCGCCGCACAGCAAATTCAAGCCATGCTGCAAGAGGTTTGTATGGAATTAGCCAAGGCGATCGCCCGTGATGGGGAAGGCGCAACCTGCATGATCGAGGTCAATGTCACTGGAGCCTCAACTGCGATCGCCGCTCGGCAAATCGCCAAAACCATAGTCGGTTCTTCACTGGTTAAATCCGCCGTTTTTGGTAACGATCCTAACTGGGGCAGAATCGCCGCTGCGGCAGGGCGATCGGGCGTGGATTTCGATCAAGATGTATTGCATATTCAATTGGGCGACTTTGTGATGATGAAGGGTGGTACGCCTCAGGAATACGATCGCCAAGCCGCTAGCGACTATCTCAAAAATGACACCGTAGTTATTAACGTCGGGGTCGGCGATGGTGGTGGTGATGGTACGGCTTGGGGCTGCGATCTCAGCTACGATTACGTCAAAATCAACGCCGAGTACACTACTTAAAGATAGAGAAGGCGTGCTATGCACGCCTTCTCTACGCAATTTTTAGCCTAAACGTAGGATGTAACCAGAACAAACAAATGTTATTGCTTGATAAGTAGCTGGATAAGTAGCTGGGCATAATTAAAAACCAAAACCAGAGAGCGTACCGCCCGCGTAGCGGGCGGTACGCTCTTCTAGGTTTTAAGTTTACATATGCTTAGCTACTTAGCTTGATAGACTGTGGTCTATTTTTAATTTGGATTGAATTTTGAGTAATTAGAGGTGAGGAGCTATGCAGGTAGACGAACAGGCGGACAAACAGGTAGGAATGGCGACGGAAATCGGTAATATAGCGGAAGATGCACAAAGTAACTCTGCCAGAAATCAAACCAGTCCCATGAAAAACGCCCTACAACCCAAACAATCGAATAAATTTTTACTCCCTGCGATCGCCCTCGCGCTTGCAGCACTGGGCATCAGCATTTGGTTTGTCCTTGGGCGTTTTAGCAGTAATCCAGCCCCAACGGCAACCTCAACTAATGTGTCTGGCAGTAAAGACCAACCCAAGGCAATTAGTGCCCTAGGTCGCCTAGAGCCACAGGGAGAGGTAATCAAAGTTGCGTCTCCTTCGGCACTGGGTACTTCGCGAATTGTGAAGATGATGATTAAAGAGGGAGATGTCGTCAAACAAGGGCAGGTGATCGCCATACTCGATAGTTACGACACCTCGGTCGCAGCCTTGCTCCAAGCCCAAAGTCAAGCCCAAGAGAGCGATCGCAATTTAGCAAAAGTCCGTGCTGGGGCAAAAAGTGGAGATATTGTCGCCCAAGAAGGGAATGTCCTGTCTGCGGCGGCGAATATCAAATCGCTGGAAGCCAATGCCGCCAGAATCAAGGCTGAATTAGAGATTGCTGGAAGAGATTACAATCGCTTTTTACAGGTTTATAAAGAAGGCGCAATTTCACAAACCGTCCTCGACACCTATAGGCTCAAGGTTGATACTTTACAAGGACAGCTTTTACAGGCTCAGCAACAGGTGCAGCAGGCTCAATTTCAATTGCGCCAGTCTCAGGGACAGCTCAGCAGCGTGCAAGAAGTACGTCCGATTGATGTGCAATATGCCGAAGCCCAATTACAAACTGCGATCGTTAATGTCAAAAAGGCTGAAGTTGCTCTCGATCTAGCCCAAGTCCGCGCTCCCATTGATGGACAAGTTCTGAAAATCAATTCTAAAGTTGGTGAAATAGTCAGCCAGACGGGTGGAGTGATCGAAATTGGCAATACCAGTCAAATGTATGTCGTAGCTGAGATCTATGAAACTGATATCGGCAAAATCAAAGTCGGACAAAAGGCAACGATCGAAAGCGAAGCTTTTGAAGGTGAAATTACGGGCAAGGTCGATCGCATTGGTTTGCGAATTGCCAAAAATGATGTTCTCGGTACCGATCCTGCCGCCAAAACCGATGTGAGAATTATCGAAGTCAAGATCAAACTAGATGAAAGCACCAAGGTTTCAGGGCTTACCAATTTACAAGTCAGAGTCAAGGTTGAAGTTTAATGCGCTTTTTTTTAATGTGCTTTTAATTTGCTTTTTTTAATGTGCTTCTAAAGACCACAGCTTAACTTGTACCTATTTTAAAAACCGTCACGTGAATTTATGATTTTTGCCGTACCTCTTGCTTGGTTGCAACTTACTTACGAAAAAAGCCGTCTGCTAGTGGCGATCGCAGGAATCACTTTTGCCGTAGTCCTCATGTTTTTACAATTAGGATTTCGAGACGCTCTCTTTACCAGTGCAGTTCGTCTCCAAAGTAATTTGGTGGGAGATTTGGTGATTATCAGTCCGCAATCAACTAACTTGGTGGGAATGCGGAACTTCTCCCAGCGTCGTCTTTATCAGGCTTTGGGGATGAAGGATGTCACATCGGTTAATCCTCTTTATATTGCTACGGGAGCTTGGAAAATCAAAGAAGATCCTGCGGGACAGACCCGTAACATTCTCGTATTAGGAGCCAATCCAGATGCGAAGGTCTTTAAAATGCCAGGAGCCGAATTAAACATCGATCGCGTTAAGACTCAAGACGTAGTTCTATTCGATCGGGCTTCGCGGGCTGAATTTGGCCCAATTGTTGCGGAATGCGGCATGTTATCTCTAAAAACTAAGTTTACGGATGATGCTTTTGGCTGTAACAACACTGTCAATCGGGAAGTTGCTAACCGCAAAATCATGGTCGGAGGATTATTTGAGCTAGGAGCTTCCTTTGCTGCCGATGGTACGGTGATTACCAGTGATACTAATTTCCTCAGGATTTTTGATTCGCGCCGCGCGGGATTAATTAACGTGGGTTTGATCAATTTGCGCCCTGAAGCCTCTCCCTACGAAGCCATGCGGAACTTTATCCTCAGTCAACCAAGTGAATCCGTAGTTTTACCCCGCGAAAAGCTCCAGCCCGATGGTAAGAGAATACAGGTTTTATATAAGGAAAGTATTGGTGCTGATGGCAAAATCCTTCGTGAAGAGAACAAAGATAAGGTCGTTATTTCTAAAGCCGATCTAACCATTGAGGATCTCAAAAAAACTCAAGATGCGGCGATCGATGATACCCGAATTCTGACGATGCAAGGCTATATCGAATTTGAAAAAGGTTACTGGCAAAAAAGTACCGCGATCGGTTTTATCTTTAGCCTCGGTACGGTCATGGGTTTCATTGTCGGTATCGTGATTGTCTATCAAATTCTCTATACCGACGTTTCCGATCACCTTGCCGAATATGCCACTCTAAAGGCGATGGGCTATGGCAACTTATATCTAGCTCAAATTGTCATTCAAGAAGCTTTTGTCTTGTCAATTTTGGGTTTTATTCCAGGCTTAGGCATTTCCTTTGGGCTATATAACCTCACTAAAAATGCCACGTTACTGCCGCTCTATATCTGGGACAAAGCAATTCCCGTGATGATCTTGACCATCGTGATGTGTGTGATTTCTGGCGCAATATCGCTACGCAAAGTTCAATCTGCCGATCCTGCGGAAATTTTTGGATAGGAAGCAAAAAGGCGATCGCTAAGCGATCGCCTTTTCGCTTTTTAAGAGTATTTTAATAAGTAATGCAGGATAAATAAAAGGATAATTAAAAAAACCTGCGGCGCAAGCGGCGCACGCGCCGCAGGTTTTAGGCTTTTGTATTTTTAAAAATTAAATCCAGTAATACCAATTGCCAAAAGTGTAGCTACACTTTTGGCAATTGAAACCCAAACCCAGTAAGGGTCTTAAAATCACAAAATGGCATAGCCATTTTGTGATTTGGTATAAGAGTTCTTAAAACACAAAATGGCATAGCCATTTTGTGTTTTGGTATATACCATAGGAAAATCTGAGCTAACTGGTCTTTTGGGAAATCTAGTTGAGAATCTCGTTCAATAATTAATGGGAATGATTATGCTAGGGAAACAGGACATTACGGAAAATCTGGGAAATCAACCAATCGCTCGGGCAGCCCAGCCAAGGTTGCAAAGTTTAAGCTCTAATTTAAGTAATGTCAAAGCTCTCGACCTAGAGACTGTCCTCAGAGCTTCTCAAGCGATCGCTAGCGAGATAGACCTCCACGATCTCCATGCAAAATTGATCGATATTTTAGTTGAGATTTCAGGAGCGCAAGCAGGATATTTATTATTGCCCGATCCATCCCAAGCTTCAGGCGATCGATGGCAGATCGAAGCCATCAAGACGATTAACTCAGAGCGAACTTTGGTGGAATCAATTCCCATAGAAGCGATCGTCGAAAATCATACCTATGTTCCTACTTCTATAGTTAATTATGTAGCACGCACCCAAGAAACTATCATCTTGAATAATGTGCCCCAGACTGAGGATTTTCAGGACGATCCTTGGATTAGGCAATGTCAGCCAAAGTCTTTGATATGTATGCCTCTACTCAATCAGGGGCATATTACCGCGATTGTAATTCTAGAAAATAATCTCATCACCGATGCCTTTACCCCGCAGCGGGTCGAAATGCTCAATTTACTCTCTACCCAAGCGGCTATCTCGCTAGTAAAGTCTCGATTGATCCAGCAGCAGTCAGAGCTGAATAGGGCTTTACAGGCGGAAATTGCCGATCTCAAACTCGCGGAAAAAGAATGCGATCGCTTAGTTGCCATTATCCAAGCTTCCACGGATATTCTCGGCATCTCCACACCCCACGACGAATTGGAATATATATCAATGCTTATGCGTGATATGACGGAAGCTCAAGAACGAGAAGCAGCCCTTAAGCGATCGGAAATGACTTTGCAAAATCTAGTGGCTGGGACGGCGGCGGTTACTGGGGAAGATTTCTTTATCGCGCTCGTAAAGCATATGGCAACGACCTTAAATGTGAAGTATGCTTCGGTGGCTGAATTGGTAGACAATTGTCAATTTCGGACATTGGCGTTCTGGGCGAACGATGATTTCCACCCCCCCATGACTTATTTTTTTTTAAATACTCCCTGTGAGTTGACCTTAAAAAATGGCGAGTTCTGTTGTAATAGCTCGTTACAGCAGTTTTTTCCTGAAGATAGGGATCTGGTTACCATGCAAGCCGATAGTTATATCGGCATTTCCCTGAAAGACTCTCATGGTAATGCGATCGGTAATCTTTGTATTCTCGATACGAAACCGCTACCCAATATCGACCAGATTAAAAATATTCTCAGAGTTTTTGCCGCAAGGGCAACGGCTGAACTACAGCGCAAAGCAGCGAATGAGTCGCTATCTCAAATCAATCAATTCCTTGAAGCGCGGGTGAAACAACGGACAGCCCAACTAGAGGCGGCAAATAAGGAATTAGAATCTTTTTGTTATTCAGTTTCCCACGATCTCCGCGCACCGCTGAGAGCGATCGATGGTTTCTCACGGATTTTACAGGAGGACTACCAAAATGTCTTAGATAGTGAAGGTAGTCGCTACCTAAAAATTGTGCGCGACAACGCCAAACGCATGGGTGAATTAATTGACGATCTATTAAATCTATCGCGATTGAGCCGAAAAACTCTCTCCCGCCGCGCGATCGCCGTTAACAGTCTGATTAAAAAAGTATTAGCTGATTTTGAGGCAATAATTCAAGAACGCTCCATTGAATTAGTCATAGCCGATCTGCCCGACTGCGAAGCTGATTTCTCATTGTTAACGCAAGTATGGACTAATTTGATTTCCAATGCCATCAAATACACGGGCAAAACGGAGAAGGCACGGATCGAAATTGGTTATCAAGTTGGTACCGATTGCGTTATATATTTCATTCGCGATAATGGCGCTGGGTTTGATATGCAATATGCCGATAAGCTATTTGGTGTATTTCAGAGGATGCATCTCGAACAGGATTTTGAGGGTACGGGTATTGGACTGGCGATCGCCCAGAGAATTATTCAAAGACATGGTGGTAGTATTTGGGCAGAGGCAGCGATCGCGAAAGGTGCTTCTTTTTATTTTACGATCCCCGATCGATATATCAATCAATGATAGACCTACTTCCCGATCAATATACCGATCAAAGTGTTTTCATTTTGCTAGTTGAAGACAATCCTGCTGACGCAGAATTAGCAATCCGTGCTTTACGTCGTGGCAGAATCAGCAATCAAATTAAACTCCTACAGGATGGTGCGGAAGCACTGGATTTTGTCTTTTGTCGGGGTAAGTATACCTCTCGCCAAATAAATGATCATCCGAAAATGATTTTGTTAGATCTCAAGTTACCCAAAGTTAGTGGATTAGAGGTTTTGCAACAGATTAAATCAGATCCACGTACGCAAACGATTCCGATTGTAGTATTAACTTCTTCTTCCCATGAGAGCGATGTCATCGAAAGCTATAAACTGGGGGTCAATAGTTATATCGTGAAACCCGTTGATTGCGAACAATTTTATAAATCTGTCGAACAGTTAGGATTTTATTGGGTTTTAATTAATCGCTCTCCCAATTTCTAAAAAGCTTCGATATAAACGCCAAAGATCGCGGCGGAAGCGCCGCGATCTTTGGGGGTGCTAAAAATAAAAAACAATAAAAAAGTCGCTAGCTAGCGACTTTTTTATTGTTTTTTATTTTTAACCTTCTTTCAATTGACTAGATGGCGAATCTAGATCGAAAAGTACCTGTAACATTTGCATAGCCCGACGGCGCGTCTCAATATCCTGCTGAGCGCGTAACTGCACCATCGGATCATGCAAAATTTTATTGATAATGCCGCGAGTCATGCTCTCGATTACATCTTGATGCTTATCAGCAAAGTCATTGCCAAGGCGAGACAGAGCTTTTTCCATCTCCTGTTCGCGGATAATTTCCATTTTCTGACGCAGCTTGCTGATCGTCGGAACAGTTTCAAGCGATCGCCACCATGTATCAAACTCGGCAACACAACCTTCTAATAAGATTTCCGCTTGCATTGCCATCTGGCGACGACTCTCTTGATTTTCGGCAACTACCGCTTGGAGATCGTCAACGTTATAAGCCTTAGTATTGGGCAGCTCGTTTACATCAGAACTAATATTACGAGGTACAGAAATATCTACGAGGGTCAAACCTGTGTGATTGACCGCGATCGCTTCCAGATTTTTGCGACTGAGAATTACTTCTGTCGATGCAGTACTGGTAAATACCAGATCGGAAATCGCGACGCAATCTAGCATCTGATCGAGGGGACGGATGTCAAACTGAGCCTCACTGGCTTCAAATTCCTTGAGCATCGCCGCCGCGCGATCGCGCGATCGATTGACAATGGCAATTTTTTGCGCTCCTTTCGAGATCAAATGTTTGACCAATAGGCGTGACATCTTGCCAGCACCAATAATCGTGGTGTGTTTATCTGACAAATTTTGTAGCTTAATCTGAGCTAACTCGACAGCCGCCGAACTAATCGATACTGCACCCGTACCAATTTCTGTCTCGGTACGAACTCTTTTACCAGCAGACAGCGCCTGTTTAAAAAGTTGATTGAGAATGCGACCTGCGCCGTTATGCTGCTGGGCAAGGCGATGGGTGTTTTTCACCTGAGCGAGAATTTGTCCTTCACCAAGCACGAGACTGTCTAAGCCTGAAGCAACCCGCATTAGGTGAGTTACCGCATCTTGACGGAGCAGAATAAACAGATAGCGACGGAGAAACTGTAGAGGTAACTGGCTAAATTCCGCCAGAAACTGCATGATTTCGCGAATGCCACCTTCGGCTTCACTAGTAACCACATATAACTCTAAGCGGTTACAGGTACTCAAAATTGCAGCTTCTTCAATATTCGGATAGCTCATCAGTTGAGCGATCGCTGCTTCCATGCGATCTTCGGGAATGCTCAACTTTTCCCTTACTTCCACAGTCGCCGTTTTATGACTCAAGCCAACAACTGCAATATTCATATCGTAAATGCGTTTCTTAATTTAGGACTAGAAATAATTATCTTATGGGAAGAGCTTATCAGGAGATAGCTACCACTGTAGTAGGTACTTATTACTGCTTCAAAATACTTAACGTATGGATAGATGCTAACCAGAAAAAACCCAGAAAAAACAAGGGGCTTAAGCCCCTTGTATATATAATTGCCCTTGTATTTAATCTTTCGTTCTTTCGTTTATCTGAGCAAACTTGTCTGTAAAGACATCCCCATGACTAACGTAAGTTAATAGTTTTGGGGCTTTCACCAGTCAAGTGAATGGTGTCAACAAAACGAGCAGTCTTCGATTGGGTAGAGATGACCAAAGACTGAGTACGGCAACCGCCACCAAAGAAACGAACACCTTCCATCAAAGTGCCTGGAGTAATCCCACAGCCAGCAAATAATACATCTTTGCCACAGGCCAATTCGTGAGCATCATAGACCTTATCGCCATCTTCGATGCCCATTTCCTTAAGACGAGCCAAGTTACCTTCACGAGTCCACTTGGCGCTTTCAGGAGTATTAACTTCGGCTGGATCGTAAACGAGACGACCTTGGAAATGTCCGCCCAAGCAACGCATTGCCGCAGCAGAGATGACACCCTCAGGAGCCGCACCGATGCCCATCAAGGCGTGAATATTTGTGCCAGCAAAACCGCAGCAAATGGCCGCAGATACGTCACCATCACTGATCAAACGGACACGAGCGCCAGCGGCACGGATTTCCGAAATCAAACCTTTATGACGAGGGCGATCCATCACCACAACGACTAATTCTTCGATCGAACGATTAAGACATTCTGAAAGGATTTTCAGATTTTCGGTAGGTGTTTTGCGGATATCTACGTGACCCTTTGCCGCAGGAGGTGCAGCTAGTTTGTCCATATAAAAGTCGGGTGCTTGGAACAAGCCTCCACGCTCAGATATCGCTAAAACAGCCATCGAACCGTTTTGACCATAGGCAACGAGGTTTGTGCCTTCGCAAGGATCGACAGCAATGTCAATTTCTTGTAATTCTTCAAGGGTGCAGAATTCGGCTGCATTTGGCTGTGTACAAATACCAACTTCTTCACCGATATAGAGCATGGGTGCTTCGTCGCGTTCGCCTTCGCCGATAACGATACGTCCGCGCATGTGAATTTTATTCATGCGTTCGCGCATTGCTTCAACGGCTGCTTCATCGGCTTCGTCTTTTTTGCCCAAGCCCATCCACCGAGAAGATGCGATCGCCGCTTGTTCGACGACCTCAATAATCTCAAGGCTGATTGTATTATCCATGCGTAGGAATCCTTAATTTATCTAAATTTTGCAACTATTAAGCTTTTGTTATGTTCTAGAAATTTTCCAGAATCAGAAAACAAAATTAAGTCTAGTTGTGCCTTACTACACAACCTCGTAATTAAGTTTACAGGGCAGACTGTCCACAAACCTATAAGAAGACTAAATGAGTTATATTAAATTTTAATAATTTTGCTTGCCATTAAAGAGCAAAGAGATATTGAAATTATCTCACCCGCTTTTCTGGGTTGATATTGGTTAAGAAATGCTTAACACTGGTACGATCTAGTGGTGGGCTTTTCTCTTCTACCCAACCTAAATGTATTGCGTATAACTGCTATGTTGCCAGACTATTCTGACCACTCTGTTTTTGTTGATGAGATGCCTAAAGACCTTGTAAATCCTAGAGATCTTGATGCTGATGATCTAGAGGCTGATAGTGATGATGATATTGAAACTGACAAGCCCCAAGAGGCTTGCGGCGTTTTTGGAGTACTAGCATCGCAGGGGGATGTTGCTAAGCTCGTATACTTTGGACTATATGCATTGCAACATCGTGGTCAAGAGTCCGCAGGTATCACTGTATATGACGCGCTTGGCAATACCCATACCCATAAAGCAATGGGGCTTGTTGCTCAGATTTTTAATGAATCAATCTTGTCAGAGCTGAAAGGATCTTTGGCAATTGGTCATAATCGCTATTCGACTACTGGCTCCAGTAAGGTCTGCAATGCTCAGCCAATTATTGTGAATACTCGATTGGGAGATTTTGCATTAGCACACAATGGCAACTTGGTAAATGCTACTGAGTTGCGTGGCGAGCTATCGGCACAAGGGCATGATCTTGCATCCACTACGGACTCGGAAGGAATTGCTTTTGCGGTTTCTGAAGCAGTCGCAGATGGTAAGACTTGGCAAGCAGCGATCGAAACCGCATTACATCGTTGTCACGGTGCATTTAGTTTGGTGATGGCTATGCCTAATGCGATCGCAGGTGCTCGCGATGCCTATGGGATTCGCCCCCTCGTGATTGGCAAGACGGCTGAGGGTTCCTATGTGTTATCTTCAGAGACCTGTGGGCTAGATATTATTGGTGCGGAGTATGTGCGTGAGGTTCTTCCGGGAGAATTAGTCATCATCACGATGGAAAATGGGATCCAATCTCTACAATGGGAAGAATCAACCCCAAAACTCTGTGTTTTTGAAATGATTTATTTTGCACGACCCGATAGCGTTATGCATGATGAAAGTCTCTACACTTACAGAATGAGAATTGGCGCTCAACTGGCTAAAGAGAATTTAGTTGATGCAGATATTGTCATTGGTGTACCTGATTCTGGTATTCCTGCGGCGATCGGCTTTTCCCGTGAGTCAGGGATTCCTTACGCAGAAGGTTTGATTAAAAATCGATATGTAGGACGTACGTTTATTCAACCAACTCAGGCGATGCGCGAATCTGGCATCAGAATGAAGCTGAACACCCTGAAGGATGTTTTGAAGGATAAACGGGTAATTGTGATCGATGATTCGATCGTAAGAGGAACGACGAGTCGTAAAATAGTAAGAGCATTACGTGAGGCTGGGGCGACTGAAGTACATATGCGTATTTCTTCTCCTCCTGTCACTCACCCTTGCTTTTATGGTATTGATACGGACTCGCAAGACCATTTGATCGCTTCGCACAACTCTGTTGAGGCGATCGCCAAACAGATTGAGGTAGATACGCTTGCGTATCTCAGTCATGATGCAATGTTAAAAGCGACACAAATTGATACCACGCATTTTTGCACGGCTTGTTTTACAGGAAAATATCCCATTGCAGTTCCTGATAAGCTCAAGCGCACCAAACTTATGCTAGAAAATACGGCAACATGACCAAGATCCTCTTTCATCTCGCATTTCCAGTCAAAGATATTCCAAGCACTAAAGCTTTTTATATTGATGGGTTGGGTTGTCTGGCAGGACGCGAGTCAAGTGACTCGCTGATCATGAGTTTGTACGGTCACCAGCTGGTTGCCCATGTTACTCATGAGAACCTTGAGTCTCAGCGTGGTATTTATCCGCGCCATTTCGGATTAGTGTTTTATTCGGAAAATAATTGGATGGCTTTGTTAGAAAAAGTCCATGATAAGCGTCTGAAGTTTTATCAGAAACCAAAAGTTCGCTTTGTGGATACTCCTTTAGAGCATCGAACTTTTTTCTTGGCGGATAATTCTGGCAATATCCTAGAATTCAAGCATTACAAGTTTGAAACGGCAATTTTTGGTGAGACTGATTTTCATGAGGTTGGCGATGCCAACTTTGCGCAACAGGTTCCTGTTGTTACGCATTAAAAAGTTAAAGTTAGTACTTTGCACTAACTTTTAAAATTTCCCACAAAAAAGAGATGGCGCTAGCGCCATCTCTTTTTGTTTGCTGATTGATTCCTTCCTTTAATTTTTTACGAAGCATTCGGAATTGTTTTTGTTTTTGACGCTGACGAGCGGAGCCGCCTTTGCCTTTATCATTTCTACCTTCTTTGCGCGGGGATTCCCATCGCTTTAATCGTTGATTCATAGGAGATTAACCTCAGGTGGGCTGGATAAATTTTATAGTCTGTTTTTATAGTCTATTTTTAGAGTCTGTAAATTAGCCAGTTAACTACATTATCAATATACTTTAAGTTGTCTCAGGATTTCTATCGCTCTGAAGAATGAGAGAGGAATGGAATCGGAAAAGTCCTCTCTGTTACTTAGACTAATTTCTGTTTGATTTCCTCAGGATTTCTAAAGCCGATCGCGATCGCTTTGCCATCTTTCACAAACAAAGGGCGCTTCAACAACATCGAATCTTTGGCATAGGCTTCAATCCATTGAATATGCGACCAAGTTTCTTTTTCAGCACCAAGCGATCGATAGGATTGCCCTGAGGTATTTCGCATCGATCTTTCACCTAAGGCATTTACCCATTCAGCGATCGTCGCCCGCGTGGGAGGATAGTCTTTGGTATTGATAAATACATAGGCAATACCTTGACCTTCTAACCAAGCGATCGCTTTTTTGCATGTACCACAATTAGGAATACCATAAACTTGAATCGACATAGATTTACTCAAATTATGACTAGTTACTTCGCTATTGTAGCGATATCACAAAAACAAGGGAGGAGTGCAAAGCACTCCTCCCTTGTTAAACTGAAATGGGGGTGAAGGGACTTGAACCCTTACGACCTTACGGTCAACGGATTTTAAGTCCGTAGCGTCTACCATTCCGCCACACCCCCGAAAGGCTTTGTTATTATAACGTGGAATGGGTAGATTTGCGATCTAATTTTTTAAAATTATGTTGATACTTGAAGGAAACACTCTCAAAGGCAATCCCTGACTATGTTTCTATGGTTATACCAGTTTCCAAAATGGCAACACCATTTTGGAAATTGGTATAACTTAAATGGGTTTGTTTTTTAATTCACTGAAGCGAGCCAATACTTCAGTGAATTGGTATTACTTGTTTGTTTCAGTCTAGATTTCTTCGTCGTCCCATTTATCTTGGGTATATCCAAGTTCAGTAGCAGCGGCTTTTTCTTCACTACTGAGGTCTTCCCATAGTTTTTCAGCCGATTCAGGAATATCGTCCTCTCCTTCCCAACTAGATTGCGTCCAACCCAAGATGCCCCAAAGTTTTTGATCTTCACTAGAAAGGTCATCCCACTCAGGAAAATCTACTTCTTCCTCCCAATTTTCTTCGTTCCAACCTAATTGAGTCCAGAGATTTTGCTCAGCACTAGTCAAGTCTGACCAGCTTAACTCACTCCAAAATTCATTAGGATCGCCTGTTACTTCACGGATAGTAGTCATAGAAAATTTGCCCTCACTTTAGAGTTCATATAGATTTCATCATAGGTTTTACCAGCTACGCAAAGCAACAGTAAAAATTTAACCTTTCAATGTTGGAAAAAAGGTGCAACCTATGTTTCGCGATCGAATTTAAGCTTACTAATTTACTTAAAATCACTTAGCTTACGATAATGGTTATATCTAGACACCTACAACGCATTCTGCTTATGGAAATGGGCAAATTCGTAAGATTAAGAGTCTCAGATTAAGTCCTATAATGAGATTGATTATCTCGTTATAGGACTTATCTTTTATGACATCTTTTAACCCGTCAACTGATCTACCTACAGGCGATCGTGCTTGCACCACAATCGAGCAGCTAAACGCATGGACAGCGTTGATTTTATTGGCAAATAACCCTACAAAGAAATTTGTCCGCACCGCTGGATCCCCATCGGAGAATAGAGCGCAGTTTAATAGTGGCGTAGACGCGGATAATACGCAGCGCATGCAAACTCTATGCGTATTTGAAGAAGACTTATCTTTGCTTGGCTCTTCGCTGCCCGATTGGAAAAAAGTTAAAGAAATGGATTCGGCTCCAATCCCCGCCTCGCTGAAGTAGGAAGGAATTGCAGACTAGGAAGTGAAAAGGGATGGGAATAGGTTTTGAATCAGGCATCAGCCAAAGCGTAGGCTCATCCGTAGGCGGATTGCAGGGGGGGGCGCGATTCCTCACGCCACCATCAGGGATTCCAATTCCACCAGAGCCGCTCCCCCCAGTCCCCGCTGGTATCGCAGCTGGGGCTTTAAGTCTGCTAGCTCCCGTCGCGGCGTTTTTTGGCGCTTTCTTTCTGTTTCCGGGAGCCGCTGGAGATCCAAATGAATCAAAAGCGGTACAAAATTTCAATACTGGTGTAAAGACGGTACAAACAGAATTACCGAATACACTTCCTTTTACAGGCGGTCAACTGCCAGTACAGTATAGATTCCACGTCAGATACGGCTCTCGACTTGCGTATGACGATTTCCGTAGGTACATACAAGGTCCGATCGGCGCTCCTCATTTTGGCTATAACGATGGCATCGCTGACAATTGGGTTATATCTACAGGCCAGGGTAACATAACCTACCGTGGCGGCGATCTCCCTCAAATCTACGGTGTAGAGAGAGAGGATGGTCTATCGGACACAAACCCTACGGTATCGACATTACAGCCTAGCGGATATACGGGGACTAATGGTCTAACCCCAGAAGAGAAGGCTAAAAAAATATTGCCAGCTAAGATAGCCTCTACCCTTGGAGCGTCGGGGGTGAAATCTTTTGGGGCTGTGGGTGGGGGTAGCCCTAGCCTTAGTGGGGGGCGCAGCTACACTCCTAGCGATTTATTACCACCAGCGACCCCCCAATCGCCGCCTTTGACTTCGCCGCCACAGTCGCCCGTACAGACCCCGCCAAGTACACCACCACTCCAAAAGCCTACCCCGCCATTAGAAAAGCCAAAGGCTCCCTTAGATCCATTGAAGCCTTACGAGCCAAATCCTAGCGACGTGACGGGGCAATTGGCTTCTATTGGCTTAATGCTAGGTGCGGTAAACATTAAGGTTACTGACATTAAAAATAATACGACCCCAGAAAATCAGCAAGCCAATGCAAAAACAGGTGCTTGTAATGCTCTGAATTCTCCGAGCTGTACTAAGCAAATGGAAGACAATATCAAGAATCCATTAAATCAAAATATTGATGCTGCAAGAAATACGCTAGCAGCTAATCAGTTTGGTCAGGATCTAGCATTTAAGGGATTGTTTGATAACTTTGCTAAGCTGTTCTCTTTCTTGGATAACCAATATGTCGATAGGGCGATGGGAGTAGTTAACACTGCTCTAAATATCCATAATGCTTTAATGCTGTCGGCTGATTTAGGAAGAACTGCGGCGGGACTTGTGGATGCTGCGATTCAATTCACTCCATTTAGATTTGTCGCGTCAAATGGAAGTGCGACCACAGCATCAAGGGTGTTCAGTCAGAATATTGAGGCGTTCTTTATTAACATTATTGGAGTAGAAAACTATACGAATCTGAGTAATACTTGGGCGGTTTCAAATAGAATAATCAGGTCGAGCACCAACCTTCTAAATAGGGTAGAGAATGTAGTTAATAAGAATGGGAAAGTAAGCCAACAAACTGGAATACAGGTTGGGAATCTCGCTAATGCGATGCTCGTTAATGGATTGATTTCCAAGAATAGCTACCCAAAAGTTGCCGCGACGAAAGCGGCAAATGATCCGATTGATAGTGAGACTGCTGACGAATTGACTAGCACTGTTGGCAGTGTTCAGAGTTCCATCAAAAACCTGACTAACGTCACGAAGGAAGTTCTCACCGTCGCTCGAAATGTTCAGAAAATCAATACTGAATTTGGGAAGCTTGCGCAACTTGCGAATGCTGACAGTACGGTGAGAAAGAATCTATATACTCAGATTTCTACTAAGACTAGGAAGCGCTCCATTTATACAATTGTAGATGTTCAACAACTAAAAATAGATGCCAGAAAACGACCTAACTCTAATCCCTTCCGATGAGGCGATTGACCTACAATCGCCTATTGATAATATTGATGCTGATGATGTGGCGATCATCAATGCTCAGGCTGTAATTGAGAAGTCTACGCTCACTTGGCAACAGGTATTTGTGAAGCTTCACAATTTTGAAGTGAATGCTTATTTTGAAAAACAAAATGATGATAGTTTGCCGCTGGAATCTCAGAAAGATTATTTTACTCAAGCAGTACTGATGAGCGAGGATGATGGAGGTTTTGCCATCCTTGGAAAGGATAGACTTTTCACTCGAATCAAAGGACTTGACTTGAGCGCATTGAATGAAGTCTACTTACTCCCGCCGTCGGAAGTTGCGAACATCAACTTGAGAGATAAGCCTAAGCTGAAATTGTATTTTGTTGAGACTAACTATCTGACGGATTCGGGGCGAGAGATAGCAGACGGACAGATAGCAGGGATAAGGCTCGTAGAATTCACTTCTGAAACAATCAAGAGAGCCGATGGCGTAGCATTGGGGGAGAAAATCAGGGATACTTTTAGCGGTTTTATATGGCAAAAAGGCAAAGGGAATCTCTCGTATTCAGACCCAGAAAAAGGCTACAACATTCAGATCCTTTACGACACCAGAGAGGGCGGGCTTGAGGTGCTGACTAAGGTTTTGTCTCTCCGCGATCATGAAGTAGAGAGTAAGCGGATAACCTTTAACGACAATGAAGCACCCACAGAGGCTTTTCCAGATACTCAGCAGACAGTTCAAAGACTGGAAAAATCCGTAAAAACGAGGGTACGTCGCCCAGTCTGTACGGTAAAGCTCCGCGCGGCGTTTTTGTACATAGACTCACTGATAAAACCTGAAGTGTTATACGACAATTCGGGCTATTACCCTAACCCATATGTGACCGATGGGTCTTGATAGAAAATTTCTGGAACCCTATAGGGTTCGCTGGGAAAATTACGATTTTTAATGTGCTAGATATGGTTTATAGAGTTTCTAGGAATTAGAACGCATGGGAAGAGTTAAATCGGTTGCTCTACTTACTAAACAGTTGGAGTTCGCGACAGCAAGGCAAACTTATTATTCAACACCTCGGCCGGGGAAAACCACGGTAGATCCGAATCCTAAGGATACGGTTGTTTACGAGTGCTCTACCTATAAGGTTGGGGCGGCAAGCGTAAAGCTTAAACTGCAAGCGTCCAAATCTTCGATCGATAAGTTCGGTGGGCTTGATGCATTAGGATTGGTCGCGACTGATCCTACGGCAGTACTAGCGCCTAAGGGGTTTCGTCCCGCAAAAATCAAGGGCACGGTAGGGGCTGATACCCCCACCGTAAGAACATCGCCTGTATCTGGGCGGCGCGTAGTGAAATATTCTGCCGAAGCGTCGGGGGATGCGAAGGCTAACTTTACCGCGCCGATCGGCGGAAGCACCGACGTGACACAACGCACTCTATTCCAATCCATCGTTGAGGCTGTAGCCGCAGACTTCAACGCTGGTGAAGGAGGCTATGGTCGCCTTTGGTTCACTCCTGAATATCTGCCTACCTCTGGTTAATTATGGAATCTCCCCTCATATTGCCTTTTGAGTATTTTTCTGGGATGTCCCAGTCGGATATTGATGCTGAAATTGCGGCTATGTTCGCGCGATCGACCGCCCTCGACAAGGCAATGCGAGGGGAGATTCCTATAGATGATTATCTGGATTTGGTTGAGTTTCAGGGCTACGACATGGATTATCTGGTAGAGCAATGCGGTGAGACCGAATTTTGTCGATGATACTAACTGGCAACTGATTTATGACAACCTGACACGGGCTGTCTATACCAGTCGCAATCCTGACGTTTATATCCCCATACCGCCAATATCTTTAAGCTTTTCTTTGCCCTACCGTTTTTTGCGCGTTGCGGCGAATAACCAAAATGCTAAGGCTACTTGGCGATACGGTGGATATATTGATTTCCTGACTGACGAGATAAGCGGTGCTGAGGTGCTAAGGAGATCGCTTGCCTGTAACAAGGCGGTAATCATTGCAGTCCCTGATTATCTAGAGAGATACAGAATTACAGTCGCCCCTCCGTATTGGTTTGACGAGATTTCTTTGCAGGTTGATGGTTATGTGGGGTCACTCTAATGAATATCGGCGCATCTGAACTTATCGCAATTATTGCTTTGCTTGGTAGTGCTTTCGCTTGGATAAACAAAGTCCATGATGGCTTTGATAAAAGGTTGGACAAAATTGCCAATGATATGAATGGCTTAGGCTCTCGCGTTTCGATTCTTGAGGGTGGTACGTGCGAGTTGTTAGCTGAGCAAATTAATCAATTAAAATCCAATTTCTACGATATAGAAAACACGGTAAATAATCTAAGAGGTGATTGATATGGTTGCTAAAGAAGTTTCTCAGTTGGTTTTGGGTATTTTGCCCGTGGTCTATTCGGTGCTCTTTGGACATGAGCGTGATTTGGTTAAGGTTGCTGATTTGTTGCAAGGTATCGCCGATCAGCTTAGAATTCAAGCTTCGGAGCCTCAACCACTGCCTTAATAATTTCTCAGCACAGCCACACAATTAATAAGGCGATCGCTAATTTAGCGATCGCCTTTCTTATAATGGTGATGCAGGTAGCACAGTGGGCATGATGCTGGTGTGGTGATATCAATATGGATGGGATGCTACCGTGAGGGGCATTTCTGGAGCCATGGTCAAACTACCATTCCTAGAGACTCCAACCTAATAGGAAATTCGTGGGTTCGAGTCCCACCCTGCAAATAAAGGCGATCGCTAATTTAGCGATCGCCTTTATTGTTTGGTATGGTTTATTTGTATTACGGTGTAGGGCATTGGTAAGCCCTCCTGACTCACTCAGGAAATTACAGGTTCGATTCCTGTCACTGCAACCACAATAAAAGCGATCGCTAATTTAGCGATCGCCTTTATTGTTTGGTTTGTTAAGCCTGTTTACGATTCAGCATCTCTATCATTAGCCTGATACTTTCGGCTTGGGTCTGAGCAACGATGGCTTGTTGTCTGGTAATTTCTTTGATTTCTACCAGTTCGCTATGAAGAGTTTCGCGCTGCTCTCTGGCTTCTTCGCCGATGCTGTGGATTTCGGCTTTGATGTTGGGCAATTCTAGGTAGAGTGCTTGGATGAGTTGCTGAATGTCTCTACTCAGTGCATCCATGCGATCGTTATTGTTTTCAATATACCGATCCACCTTGTCAGCAAATCGGTCTAATCGTTCATCTGTCCATCTTTCGGTCATCGGTTTAAGCCTTTATTGTTTGGTGTCGTCATCGATGAGGGTAGCAAATCTAAATTCGTCTATCTCGTTCCAAGTCTGCGATCGCTTTATCACACGCCCATGTTGGTGATTTTTCGGGATTGCTTTTAATGTTTGCCTCTACCAGCCGTCGGGCTGTGGCTTCATCCCCGTTCAGCATTCTTATTAGTGTCCTGAATGAGTTGACGGATATTTCTCTTTTATTAGGTGTTGGCTTAGATTCAGATGCCTTTCTTAGTCCTTGGAGAGCCATCCGTTGAGCAAGTTTGCGATCGTAATCTGCCTGACGGGCGCGAAGCGCCTCTGCTCTAATTTGTTCCTGCGATTTGCGTTTGGGATATTTTTTCTGAATATCTTCAAGGGTTGGCGGGCTAATGGGATTGCTTTTTTTCGCTTTTCCTTGGCTGTACTTGATACACCACCACAATCCCACTAAGAAGATCGCCAATGATATTGCAATCTCCATCTTTTCTAACCTGCACTCTCCGCGATCGCAACTAACCTGTCGCTCACAAGCCTATAGATCTGTGTTAAATCATGAACTTTCATGGTTTGAATTTTGTTTTTTATCTGGGCGATTTCGCTAACTTGGCTAACCTCTGTCTTACCAATTAGCATATTCTGCAATTCTTGGATTGAATATCCAGAATACGCAGCAATAGCAGTCAGGTTTTCAAGGTCAGGGATAGATTTGCATTCTTGCCATCCACTCACGGCAGATGAGGTCACACCGATTTTTCTAGCAAACGCCCTACGGCTTCCAAGCTCATTTACTAGCCGATTTATCAAGTCCGCAAATAGCTGTCTCCCTTCTATACTCACAGCTTCAATCCTAAATACATAGTGACAAGTCTACATTACACTATGTCACGTTGGGGATATGTTGACATTTAGACATGACACCTATAAAGTGATTTGTGTACATAACACTGTCACTTATGCAAACCACTGATAAAGTCCGTACTGGGATATACCTGTCGCCAAAGGTTGACGAAGCCTTGAGATTTTTTGCTGTGCGACACCGCAAATCTAATAGCGATATCGTTGAGGCGGCGCTCTTGCATTGCCTAGAAAACCGTCATTTCATCGACAAGTTCACCAAAAAAAAAGAAGAAGCGATTCCCTACTAGGCATAGGGCGATCGCTTCTTCTTTTTTTATTGCAAACCAATCACCACTAGGAGCAATGACCATGCAAACGACCGAACGGATCCAGCCCGAAATCGGCAAGTACTATCCTACCGCGATTATCTGGGTATCGCGAGGCAGATACACCTATACCACCAGCGACCTAAAAGCATCAGGACATTTCACCGAACCCAACGAGCGCAAATTTCGCAGGCAGCTAGCCCTAGAAATCTTTTCACTCAACAGGCGCGGCTATTTTGTAAGCATCCAAAACACCACAATCGAGGGCTAAAACCATGAATCCAACGCCATTCTACAAATACGGCTTGAATCTAGACATCAAGACAGAACAAGCGATCGACGCGCTTCCCCTGCATGAACTCTCTTTCCTGCTAGACCGTGCAGGCAGCGATCTATGCAGCAAGCATTACATGGACGACGAGGATGCACCGCTAATCACTAGCACGCCATTGGATATTGACGAGCTTTCGGACATGGAGAAGATCGGGTTGATTCGTGGATTATGCGATCGGCTTGAAATCAAGTTGATGGAGGTCGCGAAGTGATGACGATGCCGACAGGTTATTACGGTTTAGAGCTATCAGAGTCAGCGCAATTGCTTATTCATAGCCTCACCTATGACCAAATCTTGGATCTGATATACGACCTTGCAACCCATCTCTCGACAATTGGCAAAGGCGAAAGATTCTATGCAATGAGCATGACCTTGATTAAGTGGTTTGAAGATGAGGTGGAAGACTTGCCCAGACCGAAAAAAATCGCCTTTCTTCAATGGGCTGCGGAACGACTCGCAGAGCTATACACCGAGCCAATCAATGAAACATTTGACGGACTATTTGACCTGAAATTGGAGACAACCAATGACCTCACATTTTGAATTTCACTACGCCAAATACAAGGAAGCAGGCGAGATGCTTGCGACGGCAGACCTGACAGTGCAGGATTTCCAGCGCTGGGATGACATCAAAGAGGCAAGCGCCACAGCGATCGCCCTAGAAGCAGGAATCATTACCGAGATTCCCGCCGACGGCAAGCTCTCAAGCACTGACTATCAGCGAACCTTGATGATTATCCGCAGGTACGAAATCGCACAAAGCGAGGTAGCAGCATGAGCAAGTACGAACACTACCCGCAAGCGATCGAGGGATTTGTCGATTTTGCCCACAGCATGTTTGAAGTCTTAGATGCCTTGCTTGCCAACTTGATTGGAGACGAGGCGAGATGGTCGAACAATATAGGTACCGACCCCATCCCTAAAAGGTTCCTCAAGAATGACCTTAATGACCAGACGTTCATCAAACTCTGGCAACTAAGAGCGGAAGCAAGCTCACTCCTACTAATCGAAGGCGACCATCAGGTCAAGAAATGGGCGGAAACCGTTGCCGAGGTCAACGAAACCTGCAAACAGCAACGCCAAATCATTAACCAGCAACGAGAAACCATCAACCAAGCAAGACAAGAGATCGCCCGACTAGACAAGGTGATTGCAGAGCGCAAAACCGATGTAATCAACAGGTTTGAGGCAATCAATATCTTGATCTCTTCTTCAATTCGTGACGGCAATATCGGACTCGCCCACTGGAAACGGGATGAACGGCTACATCATCTGAAAGATGCCGTGCTTAACCAAATCAAAGACCTGCGAGCACTTTAGCACTCCTATAACGACGACTTCTAACCAACAAGCCAGCGATCGCAACTTTACCCAGTGAAGTAGCGATCGCACCTTACAAACCCACATAACACCTATGACAGAGACAGAGACTGCATTAGCTCTTATAAAGGCTAAAGAAGAATACGAACAAATCGATCTACTTCATCAGGAAGCTGAACAAAAACTCGATAAGGCGAGGACGGCTGCCGCCTCTCTTTTGCATTCCAAGAGATCCATGTTTCTCGTGGTCACCCTTGAAGGGGAAACTTACCTGCTGCTCACAGACGATGAATTTCAAGATCGATTCACAGATATCACCCGAATCGAAGTAATACAAATCCAGTAACCAATCACGCGATCGCAACTTTACCCAGTGAAGTAGCGATCGCCTTACCTAATTTTCAAAACTATGGAAACGCACAAAAAAGCTTTATCTATCAGACAGCCTTGGGCGTGGCTGATCGCAAATGGCTACAAAGACATTGAAAACCGATCATGGTCAACCAGTTTCAGGGGAGAGTTTTTCATCCATGCATCCAAAGGGATGACTGGTAAAGAATATCAGCAATGCTTGGACTTCTTGGACTTACTGAGGAGAGATGCAACCGTAGCCTTACCAATTATTCATCTGCCCGATAAAAAGAGCCTCAATTTTGGCGGCATCGTTGGGGCTGCAACCTTGACAGCTTGCGTAACCCAGTCTGATTCGCCTTGGTTTACTGGCGGTTTTGGGTTTGTACTAGAAAACCCAAGAGTACTGCCATTCATACCATGTCGAGGTGAGTTGCAATTCTTTTATCCAAGCTACTAACCAACGCGATCGCAACTTTACCCAGTGAAGTAGCGATCGCCATTTTTTTTGTGAGAAATATATGTTTAACATTCAAGACCACTTAACATTCCAGCGCAATCGCGCCCAATGTCCAAACTGCATGATCGACGGCAAAGACGGGCTTAATCTTGCATTGATGAAAAGCGGTGCATACAAATGCCATCGTGGCTGCACAACCGACCAAATCAGAGAAGCCCTTGGACAACCCAAGAGCGAAACAAGTGATCGCATCGTACCCATGGCATTAGCCAAACCAATCAAAACCGTAACCCATACCCAAGAACAGATTGACCAATATCGCCACGACCTAATCAACAAGAGTAAGCACGCCATCAACTACCTCAAGCAGAGAGGCTTTACCGCAGAAATAGCAAAGCGACATCAACTAGGAGTAGCAGAGAAAAGGGTCCGCAATGGCAAGGTCTATGAAAAGCATTGGTGCATCACCATTCCCTATCAAATCTCTGAAGGGGTGTATATGTGCAAATACCGCGTTGCACCGTGGCTAGTAGATCGCCCCGAAAAATTACAAAAGTGGAGTCAGGACACGAACCTCCAAAGCCGTTTTCATTTCACCAAGAAAGATGGGAACGAGAAATTATTACTAGTTGCAGGTGACTGGGATGCCATGCTCTTGGCAGACATTGCCATCACTGAAAACCAACCGTTCGATATCTGCACTAACACCACTGGCGAGGGCAATATCCCTGAGGACTTGTCACCCATTGAGTCCTACAAAGAAATTTATATTTTCTATGACCTAGACAAAGCAGGTCGTGAAGGCTCTCAAAAAATGGCGCAAGCCATAGGCGATCGCGCCAAAATCTGCACTGTTCCACATAAGGAAAACCCCAAGGAAGGCTACGATTCAAGCGACGCAATAGCCGACGGATTCAAGTTTTCAGGCTTCATTGAGGCTACCAAAACACCTGTAACACCTGCTAAACCGAAAAACGAGATACGCGATCGCCTAATTAGTACCCAAGAACTACTAGACCGTGCGCCCGACTTTGTCGAGTTCCTGGTCCACGACCTGATCACCAGCAACGAATTACAAATTATTGCCGCGCCGCCACGAGCTGGCAAATCACTATTAAGCCTTGGTCTGGTTGAAGCGGTCGCCAGCGGCAAAGAATTTCTAGGCAGACCAACACAGCAAGGCGATGTGATTTACGTCAACTGTGAAGATGGTGATTCAAAACTTAAAGAGCGGGTATTAGCCCAAGGATGGGATGCAAATATCCCAGTGCATTGGCTCACCGAATTCAATCTTAGCGAGTGGGATAAATTGCTACAGGTATGCGAAGAAATCAAACCAAAATTGCTAGTGATCGACACCTTAACCAGCGTTCGATCCGATGACACCGATGAAAATTCCAGCAAAGTCGCCAACTTGCTCAAGCCATTAAAACAAGCTGCCAAGCAGCTCAATATGGCAGTAATTCTGGTACATCACACCAAGAAACTCAATGTACAAAACCTCACCGAGGTTGATGTATTCGACACCATGCGCGGATCGGGTGTAATTCGCTCAGAATCACGGGGTGCAATCGTCTTAGCCGAAGTAGCCAACAATGAAACCCGTCGCAACGAGTGGAGACTCATTGCCGAAAATGGCAGCTACGGCAAACAGGACTTATTAGTTGTCCTCGATGCCAATACTTTAAGCTGGAAATGTTTGTCAAACTGGACACCAAACTGCTCTGAAAGCCAAGAAGCGCAAGTGTTAGCGTTCATGGACAAAGTTGGAGCTGCATCAATTCAACAAGTCACCGAAAATACGTCAATACCTGCTAAATCTGCCTATACCGTTGTAACCCGTCTCGTACAGCGTGGAATGCTTATCAAACAAGGCTCTCGACAAAATGCTGTCTATATACGCGCAATTCAACAGATTCAACAGTTGAATTGTTTGTTGAATTCACGAAATTCTGACACCACAAGCGATACAGCCTCCAATTCAACAAAAACAAAAAATATTTTTTCTACAGATACAGAGGTACAAAATTCTGTTGCTGTCGCACCCGAAAAAAGCTCTATGCCTCAATCTGTTGGATCGGAAGACCAAACGCATACACAGCAAGCGATTCCGAATTCAACAAGCAATTCAACAGAATTCAACAAGCCCCCTGTTGTTGAATTCAACAAGCCAAAATTTGACCTTGGCGATCGCGTAACTTTGGCGGATGGATCGACGGCAATAATTCTTGATATCGATCCATCTACTAAGCTTGGGGTTTTGTACAGAATACAGTTGCCGTACGATACGACGTGGATCAACCAAGACGAAATTATCCTCCTTGAATCCAAGGCGATCGGCGTGGGGGATACGGTAGCGATCGCTAATTTGGCAGAATTCCAGAAAAAATACCCCCGAATCAAGAACGTACCAAACCGATTTACTGTCGATGCTTTAGGCGGCGCAAATCAGGCAAAAATCACCGCAAACAGTAAAACATATCAAGTACCAGTTGGATTAATTTTTAAAGTCGAGGTGGCAAATGTCTGAGCTTACGAAAATTGCCGCGATTTTGTTCAAAAATCTCTCTGATGCCTTGCTAGCAACGGCTTCAGAAATCAGTAAGCTTGATTGGCGCGAAGCGCCGCCCGAAACATTATCGCAAGCTGACGAAAAACCCGCCTTACAGCCGTCTCAGACTGCCCAGCTCGTCACCCATTACCAATACGATCCGAAGCAAAAAGTCCTAGTGCAATTTGAAGGATCTACCACCCCGACAAAATGCAGAATCCTCAAACGTGTTGATAGGTATACCTATCTGGTTTATGGTCAGCGATCGCCAAGAAGTACGGCTATAGAAATAAATGCAGACCAGATACTGGGACTAGACCCAGATCGGTGATGGTTACGAAATTCGCGACACCCTAGATTTCGTAAGCCTAGAACGAATTGAGCTTACGATAATGGTTATTTACGCAAGCTTATCAATTTAGTAAGCTTCAGTGGATATTGGCAATAATCAAAGCCTTATACCAAGTTAAGAAATGGCTCCGCCATTTCTTAACTCACAAAGGTGCTGTCACACTTTCATGAATTGGTATAAAACCCAAAGCCTATAGCGCACGCTGTGTGTGCGCTATAGGCTTTGGATCTGTAAAAAGCCAAAGAAAAGAATGGGACAGCACAAAACGCTGTCCCATTCTTTTCTTTGGCTATGGTTGGTCGAGGCTTGCTTGTCCTGGAACAAGTCGATCGATGATACTTTGGGTTGGTATGGGAGTTTTAAAGCTGCGTAACAAGATTCCTGTTTTAGAAATTTCTTTCCATTCTTTGAGATCTAAACGATGAACTACAGGTGGGGTAGGAGAATTGGGCTTCACGATAATTTCTTCCCCCGTTAGTAAAACAATCTCTTGAGACTGATTGGGTAACTTAACTACTACTGTTCCTTCCCAAGAAAAAAATCTCACACCTTGATTGATGTCTTTCGGTATTTCCACATAGGCAGTCGTCCCTCGAATCGCAGCAGTTCCAAATGTTGTAGTGATTTCTGTTGGCACTTTTAAGCCTGGTTTGACCCAAGTAATCATTTTCCCTGATGTTAGATAGAGACGATTTTGGGGTTGAATTTGCAAAACTGCATCACCACCAATCCGAAATCCTACCCCATTATTAAATTCGACTTGAGTTTTACCTCTACCGTGGGTACGTATTTTGTCATCTACGTACAGTTCCATATCCCGCTTGGCATTAACTTCATCGGGCTGATTGCTATGGCTGGAAAGTACAAATACAGGTTTTTCTTCGATCAATGCTATCTTGGCGATCGCTTTTTCTGACTTGATGGGCTTCGGAGTCGCACTCATTGCAGTAGGTGGAGTCGAAACGGGTTGAGGTTCACAGCCGATGAGAGCGATCGCTAAAAAAGCTACTAACAAAGAAGTTTTCATCGCAAATTTAACATGAAGCGTGGACTTAAACGAGCCTACATCTTGCCACGATCATCACTAGCAATCAAGTGTATTTTATGCTGAGAATTTTCAGTTTTGCCAGTGCCATTGCAAAAGGAACAAGTTTCCTCTCGCTGAATTTCCCCAGAACAGTCGCGCATTTCGGTATAGCCTTTACCTTCACAGTGATGACAGGGTTGAGCTATTTGAATAGAAGATAAAGAGCGATCGTACACTGGCTTTTCTGGCATATCTATAGCAGTTTTTAGTAAATTTTGATTCTTGATAATACTTTTACATACAAGACTCTTATCAAGACTCGTATTGGGCTGTTATTCTAAATCAACCAAACTCAATCTTGAGGTTTGTTCTTTTTTGCCTAGAGAAATTTCTAACTTCTTCAAAAGCTCTACGGTAACCTCTGCAAAAGCTTTAGCACCGCCTGAGTTGGGATTAGCTAATGACGCGGGAACGAAATTATCTACAGCCTTAGCCACATTTACATCATTAGGAATCTTTGTTTTAAAAATTTTGGCGCTGCTGAAGTCTGCGGCGACCCGATCCATCACTTTTTGGTAATAGCGACTCAGGGTAAACCCTGCTGACATGCTAAATACAATACCTAACAGTTGAATATTAACTGAATTATCTTCTCGATAAACTTCACGCAGTCGCTCAATCCGTCTTTCTAATAGTTGAATACCCACTACAGACAGAGGTTCGGGTCTTGCGGGCATGAGGTAATAATCGCTGGCAACAAGGCTGCTGCGTGTAATGAGGTTATATCCTGGAGCGCAATCGAGAATGATAAAATCGTAACTTTTCATTGCCGAGGCAAGAATCCCTTTGATTAAGGTCTGCTCGAACTTGCTCCAAGTCTGCTGAAAAGTCTGCTTTTCTTCGTATAAAAGCGATCGGTTATACAACATTTCGGAAACTAGAAATTCATCGTACAGATCGATATCGCCCACTAATAGATCGAGCCCTTGAACTTTGCAGACATGAGGAATTACTAAATCTTTGATTTGGTAGATTTTTTCCTCAGGATCGTTAATCTGCACGCCATAGTGAGAGATTGCCTGACTGACCAAACTCCGCAATGTGCGATTTTCTTTGCGGCACTTGGCAAACTCTGCGGGTGAAATCATGCTTAGGGTAGCGCTGATCTGTGTATCTAAATCGACGACTAAAACCTTTTTGCGATGAATTTTAGCCAAGCAGGTGGCAATATTGACAGTTAAGGTGGTTTTACCGACTCCACCCTTCATATTTACTGTTGCTATTACTTTTGCCATTATTTCAATATCCACAAAATACAGTTTGAATAAGACGAGGCTTTCTGAGTCGTTTATCCTAAATCATTTTAAGTTAGTTAACAATACACCATTGAGCTGCTTGACTATCAGTAAAAAAGCGTTTATTTCCTTCCTAGTGAAGTATAGCTACCGCCAACTGTATCAGGACATAAAACCCAAAATCATGTTGTCGCGCGGAGCGCGACAACATGATTTTGGGTTTTATACCAAATCACAAAATGGCGTAGCCATTTTGTGATTTGGTATTAGTTAAGATTGGGATTGACGATATGTCCTCTTGTGGGGTCGGGGATGAATAAACCGAGACGAAGCGATCGCAACATTGCCTCCCAAACTTCGCGCATTTGCGCTTCTCCCTCTGTCCAATAATCAAACGTGAAGAGAACTTGGACATTGCCACCAATACCTACCAAAATACGCGATGTGGCGGGTCTTTTTTCGGTAGCGTCTATATATTGGATATCGCACCAAACCAATCTCATGCCATCACGGTTAGCGCTCGTCACTTTGCTTTTGGCGGTGATTTGGCGATTGTCATCATCGAGAATCTGCTGAAGGGTCTTTTTGAGGGGAAATGTGCTCCAATCATGGGGAGGAAGACGATTAAAGGACATTTCTAAGGCTCCTGTGTCGTCGGTGGGTTCGAGATCGTGAAAACTAACGGACTTTTCTTTAAATTTAACAATCCAATCCTTTGGGAAATCAAACCGCACTGCTCCGCGATCGGCTACAAATATCTTGTACCCCTCTTGCGATTCCCAACTATGGTCGCTACGTAAAGTTAAGTCTTTTTTCTTCATGGGTTTACATAAAAATAGAGGAATAAAGGAACGTATCTATATTAGAAAGTAAGAATCATTATGGGACTCATTTAGAGACTGTTAAGACCTATTTGAGACACAAAGCCGCTTTTTGTACGTAATACCAATTCACGAAAGTGTGACAACACTCAGGTTTTGGGATTTGCGACTTAATTAACGAACTTTTATTTAGAGTAAAAGACTGGCAATATAAAGGCGATCGCAATGCCCCCAATTACCAGAACTTCCATCATAAGAAGAATTGGGCTGGATGGCTTAATCTTAAAGCTTTTAAACCAATGGTTCGGGGTATCTTCTGCGCGAATTCGCCAACTGTATATAGATAGTAATAGCGGCATTCCACCTACTTTGGCACTCATCAATAGATGCATAGCAATGCTGAAAATCATCAATACCCATGAAATTAGATGCCCAATATATCCTGCATGGTTAAAGTCTTGATTGGGCAGCCATTCCTCATCCATCATCCTTCCTGTGATTACGGCAAGGGTTCCCGATAAAAGGATTGTCGTATTAACCAGCCTTTGGATGGCGACCCACCAAATCGGCTTACCAACTTCTTGAAAATGTGATAAGGGAGGCTGTACCAAGCGTCGCGATCCAATATGAAAGCAATACAAAGCAAAGATTGGTAATCCGATCAGAAATATAAGGGCGATCGTGCCGTGAATACCTTGGGTATCGCGAATTATGGGTAAGTTAAGGGTTCCAAAACGCTTGTCATATCGGTCATAAACCATAAATCCCGTAATTAAGGCAGCAAAGACTAATAAAGCGATCGCATTATGTAATAAGCGAAGTAAAACAGGCTGGTATGGAGTATTGCGCGACATAAGCTTTTTGCTATGATTGCTAATGAATTGCAGATAAAATAAAAATGAGCAAAAGCGTAATAAGCAAAGTTTTAGCGATTTTGGCTGCTCACCTTGTATTTAATATTACGATGTTTTTTACGGGGTCACCTTTGGCTAGCGCTTCAGCTATATCGCAATCGCTCAAATGGTTAAGTTTTGGTATTCATGAGCAGTACGGAATATGGACGCTTATTTGTATTGCCTTTTCGTTTTGCCTTTGTTGTTAATTCATTTTTGAAAAGGATTCTTTAGGGAATAGAACAATGCTTAAATACGTCATGTACTTTGCGATGTTTGTTGGTGCGATCGTTGTTGCCGCATGGGTATCACGAGAGGCTAGCTACTTTTTTAATAACCTGCTCTATCAAATTCGCTATAACTGGATGCCTTTCTTAGCGGGCGCAATCTTAGTGGCGATCGCTTTTAAGGTGTTTAGCAATAAATCATGATGGCAAATAACCGATCTCAATGACCGATCTAGCAAAGCGTATTCTCGCAGCTTGCGATCGCTGCACTATGGCAGGACAGCGAGATTACGCGATCTTGTGCTTACTAATTGGGAGCTCGCTGAAGCGACAGCAGGTAGCGGCGGTTAGTATTCGCGATTTTAATTACGATCAGCGATCGCTACAAATTCAATGTCGCTACAAACACCAAAATCAACAAAATCCATCGGAAATTATTAGTCTCACATTAGACACAGCCGACGCATTACAAGACTGGCTCAATCTGATTCATATTGCGGAGGATACTAGCGCCCTTCAAGCACCGCTATTTATATCCCTAGATCGCGCAAAGTATGGTCATAGGCTTACGGGGACAGCCATCTATGGCATTGTCAAACGGGCTGCAACCAAAGCAGGGATCGCTGAAGCGATCGCCCCTGAACAGTTGCGCTTCAGCCAAGAAAAATATGCCTTAAATCAAGATATTGAGACGCAAAATAAGACTATAAGAGAGACTAGTGAGACTCATATGAGATCGCCTATAGTATCTAAAATAGTATCTAAATTGGATTATGAGAATCAAGATAGGACTCATTTCGATACCCATGAGACGCAAATAAGCACCATTCCCTACGCTCTGACCGAATTTCAACCAGACATTCTCAATTCTCTTCTATCTGACAAACGTAGTCTCAACACTAGACGCGCCTATGAGAAGGATTTACGTTACTTCTTTCTTGCTGCCTACGGACAAAAGCCCACCGAATCAGTCATAGCGCAATTTTTACAGTTAAATCGATTTGAGGCGATCGCGATCGCCCTGCGCTACAAGTCAGATCTCATTACTCAAGGGCTAAAAGAATCCACAATTAATCGTCGTTTATCGGCTCTAAAATCCTTGGTAAATTTCGCCGCTAAGTTAGGTAAATGCGAATGGAATCTCGATGATGTCCAAACCGAGACTGTCCAAACTTACCGCGATACCACAGGGATTAAGCCCGAATCTATCCGTGCCATGCTTTTAAAAATAGATAGAAGTACTACCAAGGGAAAACGCGATTTTGCGATTTTGCGACTGCTTTGGGATAATGCCTTGCGTCGTAATGAAGTTGTGAGCGCAAATATCGGTGATTTTGATGGTGAAGGGCGATCGCTTCAAATTTTAGGTAAGGGACGCGGCTCTCAAAAGAGTCTCATTAGTCTTAGCTTGGGAACATCAAGCGCAATTCAAGACTGGCTATCTCAGATTAAGACTCAAAATAGCGATCGCCCTTTATTCCATTCTCTGGATCCTGCTAATTACGGTCACAGACTAACGGGTACAGCAATTTACCAAATTGTTGATCTACGTGCTAAAGATGCAGGAATTGCTAAAAAAATGTCTCCCCACCGCATCCGCCACTCCGCGATCACCGCCGCCCTTGATGCCACCAATGGCAACGTTCGCAAAGTGCAAAAATTATCGCGACATAAGAAGCTAGACACCCTCATGCTCTACGACGACAATCGCACGAATATGCAAGGCGAATTGTCAAGTTTACTAGGCGATCTAATTTGAAAATCGATTACTTTGCCCGTAATTGCCCCGCAAGTTCAATATGCGGGGCAATTCTCTGGAAAGCTCTACATCAAAAAAAATAAATGAGGTGCCTTGTACTGCAATAATATTTATTCTAAACTCCCTTTAAAAATTGCTCAACGCTTCGCTGCCACAGTTCTTTATCAACCGTAACGAGCAAGCTATGATCCGCGTTCGGAAAAATGGTTAGTTTCTTAGAACCTTGTAAATTCTGAAAGATGCGATCGATCTCCGCTAACGTAATCCATTTATCGAGCCTTCCATGTAATAACAAAGCAGGACATTGAACTTGCTTGGCGTAATTCACTGGATTATGCGTAAAACCATTGATCCCATGCTGAACACTTCCCCAAAAGACAATCATCTCAGCGATCGGAAATGGTGGAATCCAGTTTTCTCTCAATCGACTTCTAACAGCGTCTAAAAGTCGTGCAAAAGGAAGTTCAAGAATCACAGCATCAGGATGAACTTTTTCATCAGCCACTGCTTTAAGAATCGCCGCACTTCCCATTGACACACCATAGAGAATAAAGGGACGCTGAAAATTTAAACGTTGAGCATGATTAAGAGCGAGAGCAACATCTTTAGCTTCCCGTACGCCTAGAGTTGTCGTATTTCCACTAGAACCTCCTAAACCTCGGAAATCAATAAGCAAAGTATCGTAGCCCAAATGATGAAACGCCTTGGCTGGAGCTAGAAGTTGTATAGCTTTACTTCCTGCATTACCAGGAAAAAGCAAAACAGTGCCACTAGATACAGGCATTTGCGTGGGAATAAACCAAGTCTCTAGCCACTCAGTTTGATTGATAGGGATACGTTGTGTGACATATTCAAGCCCAATATCACTGGGAATTGTGGAACTGGTAGATTTAGGAATTCCTAAACCCCAATGTCCAGAGGAACTATAGTGGGTTAGCACATAAGCGCCCAAGTAAGACAAAGCATTTAAGGATAAGAAGAACACCAATACAAATAGGAACAGAATCTTTCTAGTTTTTTCTCCGAGTCTAAAAAACTTCAATGCTGCCATTGCCCCTACCTCGCTTTCTGCTTGATCAAATATACTCCCAGAATTAGACATTGCAGCGCTTCGCGCCGCAATGTCTAATTCTTCACTGGGAAGGGAGTAGCAATGCAAGTTTTGCTGAGGACAAATCCCAACCAAATAGATAAGTGGCGATCTACTTTTTTATTTACTTTTATTTACTTTTTTTATTTACTTGTTTTTCTGTAAAAAATCTGGCATACTCACTCTACTACGGTTTCTCTATCGAGTTACCGTAGATTAAGCAGTCATGATGATACAAATCCTTTGGATTGCCCTGTCTCTATGATTCGGGCATATCAAAAACTGCTAAAGCTGCCAAAATTCACGCGCCAGTTCAACCGTCAAAACTGGTGTCTGTGAATTTATCTCCAAATTTCATTCAAAGAGGATCGATCGTGGTCGATATTAAATTTGCATACTGGGTACCAAATGTTAGTGGTGGGCTAGTCGTCAGTAAAATTCCCCAACGCACCGATTGGAGCTATGACTACAATGCTTGGCTAGCTCAAACGGCTGAAGAAGTTGGGTTTGAGTATGCCTTGGCTCAAGCACGCTTTATTGCTAGCTATGGAGCAGAATATCAACTTGAAGCCTTAACTACAGTTGCAGCCTTAGCCCCTGTCACCAAAAAGATCAAGCTAATTGCCGCCGTCCATCCAGGACTCTGGCATCCTGGTGTAGTCGCCAAGATTGGTGCTTCAATTGATTTTATTTCTAAGGGGCGGTTTGCATTGAATGTGGTCAGTGGTTGGTTCAAAGGGGAATTCACAATTTATGGTGAACCTTGGCTCGATCACGATGAACGCTATCGTAGATCGGAAGAGTTTATTCACGTCCTCAAAGGATTGTGGACAGAAGATGAATTTCACTTCAAAGGTGATTTCTACCGAATCAATGGCGGTTGGGTAAAACCCCAGCCCGTCAATCTCAATCCCCATCCTGAGATCTTCCAAGGTGGCAACTCGAAGGCAGCTAGACAGATGGCTGGACGAGTCTCGGATTGGTATTTCATGAACGGGAACGCAATTGAGGGTGTGCGCGAGCAAGTAGCAGAAGTTTCTGCATTGGCTAAGCAAGCAGGACGGACAATTAAGTTTGGGCTGAACTCATTTATCATTGTCCGTGACTCTGAATCCGAGGCTCATGAAGTGCTACGGGAAATTATTGCCCAAGCAGACAAAGAAGCCGTAGAAGGATTTGGGGAAGCGGTCAAGCAAGCTGGCTCGGCAACCCGCGACAAAGTTGGCATGTGGGCTAATTCCAACTTTGAGGATTTGGTGCAGTACAACGATGGTTTTAAGACGGGATTGATTGGAACCAAGGAACAGGTGGCTGAGAAAATTCAGCAGTTTCACGCCGCTGGTGTCGATTTGATTTTAGGAGGCTTCCTGCACTATACCGATGATTTACCCGCCTTTGGGCGTGATGTAATTCCACTGGTACGCCAGTTGGATTCGCAGCGTAAATCCGATCGCTCCCTAGTCTCCGTCTAGCTTTTAACAAAAATTTCAACGTTTAACATGCAATCAAGGACGAATTTATGACTTCCGTATTGGATATTAAGGAAAACCGTAAACAAGCTCACATCATTAAGGATGATCAAGAGGCGATCGCGATCGCCCATCAGTTGGCATCAGAATTTACCCAAGGTGCTTCCGATCGCGATCGCGAAGGAAAAGTTCCTCTCGAAGAAGTGAATCGATATTCCGAGAGCGGACTTTGGGGGATTACCGTTCCTAGAGAATATGGGGGATCGTTTGTCTCAAATGTCACGCTAGCAGAAGTGACTAAAATCATCTCTGAAGCTGATTCCAGCCTTGGACAGATTCCCCAAAATCACCTGTACATCGTGGAATCGATTCGGTTGGATGGTACAGATCAGCAAAAGAAGTTCTACTTCGATCAAGTGCTGAAAGGGAAGCGCTTTGGTAACGCATTCTCAGAGATTGGCACCAAAAATGTTGCTGATGTACAAACCCGCGTCACAAAGAATGGCTCTAAATACCTGCTGAACGGACGGAAATTCTATTCCACAGGCGCACTGGTAGCAGATTGGATTCCCGTTGTGGCTAGTAACGATGATCATAAAACGGTGATTGTGATTCTAGAACGTGGAACGCCAGGGCTAACCATCATTGATGACTGGAACAGCTTTGGGCAGCGTTGCACTGGTAGCGGCACTACCATCATTGAAAATGTAGAAGTGTCAGAGGAGCAGATTATCCTCCAGTTTCAAGCCTTTGAGCGCCCAACCACCCAAGGTCCCGTAGCGCAAATTATTCAAGCCGCTGTGGATGTGGGAATTGCCAAAGCAGCGCTGAGAGATACCCTGCACTATGTTCGCAACTATGCCCGCCCTTGGATTGATGTCGAGATTGAACATGGCTACGAAGACCCTCTCACTCTCTACAATATTGGTCAGGTGGTGATTCAGGTTCATGCTGCCGAAGCATTGCTACGTCGTTCGGGAGAATATATCGATCTTGCCAATGCCAATCCCACCGATCGCACGGTTGCCGAAGCATCGATCGCCGTTGCCGAAGCAAAAGCGATCGCCGCCGAAGCATCAATTCTGGCAAGCAACAAACTATTTGAACTAGCAGGCACCAAGTCAACCCTGAGGCAATATAACCTAGATCGCCATTGGCGCAATGCCCGCACCCATACTCTACATGACCCCGCCCGTTGGAAGTACTACGCCGTTGGCAACTTCTACCTGAATGCCGAAAACCCACCTCGTCATCCTTGGCTTTAGGATCAATCCCCGCTTGAGTTGGGATAATTTACAATAGAATGTAATACGAATTCACGAAAGTGTGACAACACTTTTGTGAATTAAAAACCAAACCCAGTAAGGGTTTTCAAAACACAAAATGGCGTAGCCATTTTGTGTTTTGGTATAGCTGGATAAACATAGCTAATAATTAAGCTATGTCTATCCATTCCATAAATGGAACTTACAGCAATTCGTACTCAAATCCAAACCAAGAAACCTTTTAAAAGGTTTCTTGTAGTTATTTATGATTAGGGAATCTAGTCTGATGGCAACCTGACTTTACCGTTATTATAGTTTTCCCACAATTCAAATCCCATTTTGAACCTTTGTTTAGATGTATCCATATATGCTTTGCCTTCAGACAACAAAAACTTTTTCATCACAGGTTGCTTTGATAGAGTTAATAATTCCTTTAATTCATCTTCTGAAAAATCGGCTTCCAGTCTTGCTGCATAGTCATCTTGAAAATGACTCCACCCAATTTCTCGCACAAACATCTTTCTGAATCTTGTATAAAGCTTAAAATCATCGCCCTTACCAATTAACGTACCCATCAAGTGATCGAAATGCGTATCGTATCTTTGGGCAATTCCCATCTCTAGCAGTACTTCGTTTGCTAATTTATGATTGGAAGTTTCACTGGCGGATATTTTGGATTGGGACTCAGCTAGAGGAAGTTGTTGCGAATCTACTGCATATACTGTGAAGAAGGTAAAGCAGATGACCAGTAACAATCCAAGAAACCTTGAAAATTTCAACTTTACTTTAAACATTAGAATTTAAGCACCTGAAGTTCGATAATGAATATATCGGCGGTACAATGTTGCCCATCAACCACCATAGGTCGTTCCTTGATCATACCCTATCAAATCTTGGCGATCGATTTTAGCGATCTAAATATGTAAAAAAACAGAGAGCGTAACGCTCTCTGTTTTTAAGTTTTAATTATGCATTGAGTTAACTCTATTCGATGTCCATCGGGATCGACTACAACGGCTCTTCGTCCCCATTCTGACATTGATGGTTTCGTAATAAAAATGACATCCTCTTTCTGTAGTTCTATCACAATCGCATCTAAATCAAGAACTTGAAATCCTAATCTAGTTCCTGTTGTCACCTCCATTCGAGCTGTTTGAGGGTAAATCTCGAAAGTAACCTGTCCAATCCTACTAGCAAAATGTTCCAATCTGTTTCCATGACGATGCTTAGCAAAATTCAAGCCTAGCATTTGATAAAATTTAATGGATTTCTCCAAATTAACGGAGCGAATAACAACAAGACTAAGATATACATCCATCATTCTAAAACTCTAGCTGGGATAAGAGCATAAAATTTATTACTCATTTGATTCTGATAGCTGTAATTTTTTTGCCGTCTCAAGATCGCTCACCTTGTAAGCATATTCGCTTGGGGTGAGAAGCATATCATAGTTTTTGGCAATGACATGCTGTCGTTGCTCTGCAACAAAATCCGAAATATCTTCAATATTTACAATCCACTCTCGTGAATATTTGATTACTACTTCCCCTTGTAAACCTAATTGAATTGCCCGACGCTGTAGCTTTTCTCCTGTTGGCGAGTGATCGGGATCCCATTGCAAACGAACTTGAGATGCTTTAACAGCCTCACTCCAAGCTTGCTGATTTTCGTAAATCTCAGGAATATTCGTTGAATGAACGGCTTGGGAAAGAATTGAGTCAAAGGCGGAGCGTTGAATACGAATTGCTAAAGTTACTTCCTGTCCCTCCTTTGTTCCCCAACCCGAACGATACATCATCCACAGAAAGTTGGGCTTAATCCAAGTCATACGGGAAAATTTAAAGTCTCCACCGAAGTAGCCATGACTTGCGGCAAAATGTCCAATAGCAGGAGGATAGGCTTGATAAACCACGATTGAATCTGCATCATACTGTGCGAGAATAACCCTTCCGCTTGGTTGCCAACGATCTTTTTGATTCAGATATCGCTCAGTTTGTACTTTCATTATTTGCCAAGAAAAAAAATTAAATCTAGGTCAACAAAGATAACTTGCTTGATTTCGTTGTCGTGAAGATGAGCCTTAGGTTATGCCATTCCCACGAGTTACATATCTGGATGCTCCCGAAGTACAAGCTCGCGAATAAATGAGCTTTGTATCCAATTCGTTAAATTTCATCAATCCACTCCTGTACTGTAAATTCTCCTAGTACTAACCGAACATAATATAGTTCGTCAAACCCTTCTGTATAGGTCGGAAGCACCAATCGTGAGTATGTGCCTCTAATCGCTTTTTCTGGAACCTGCTGTCCAAGTTCACGGTTCTGATTTCGTTGGATTGAATCTGAAATTTTGGATGCAAAATAATAACCAGTGATACGGAATCTATTACTCTTTGCTAAAGAAATGTAGCGATCGCGTTCTTCAGGTGTGGGATTGGTGTTATCGACAACAAAGGGTTGACCAATTTTCAGACAGGTTTCTACAAGACGCTTTTCTCGATGTCTGGTCTTAAGCATATCCAAGTTGATCCGAATGTGAGTATTGGAAAAATATTGGCTGTAGAAGGTTGATTTACCACTTGCTTGAATACCAACAAAAATGATTGCCTGCACCGCTGATTTAACACCTAATTGAAGAATATCGCTAATCAAGACTATTATCCCATTCGCGTTACCGAATAGGTTGCTGTTCAGGAGCATCAGAGTGAATCTCATTGATTCGTATCGTTTGCGTACTAAAATGATTGGGTGGCATATGATCGGTGGCGGGTGCATTCTCGGCAATGGTTTCAATTTCTTTCATCCGCTGTTCAGCCACTAGCCGATTTGGATGTATCGAGTCAATTTCTCGAAAGATTTGCCCCATTGTATCGTAGTAACAGCTCACAATGGAGACCTCGTTGAACGTTGGATCGCCTTCCATGTCGCAAGTCTGAATGATCAAATCTTCTTCGGTTAGTCCATCAGATTTGTATGCTTGTTTGTGCCACGGATCGCCATTCGGGGCTGTTTCGGGCTGACACCGAAGCCAAGGGAAGATTTGAGCGAGCCAACCATTCGTCGTAGTTTTTTTATCCGTCGGGCGATACCGATCAAGATACGAGTTGCGTGCATCCTGTGTTGCCTGTTCGGAAGTAAATGCGCCCAGCAGAATATCAGGGGCGGTGTACGGCGAGATTTTACGAATCAAGAGAAAGTACATCATAAATGTCACTATAAAATTTCGTATAATGGACTTATTGAGCGGCTGTGAGCCAAATACCCGTCAGCCTGCTCCAATAAGATTGTTATATATGCAGATTCTGACGAATAACATCTACTGGCAAAGTACAAACTTTCCATTACCAAGAACACCTATGCTTTTTTCTGGATGATCTGTACAAAGGGGATCTACACTCCACTGTCGAGCAACTTTGATAGTTTCTACAGCCTTGGGGCTATCTCCTCTACAGCCGATGAAGCTATCTATTTCTTCTTCATCTTCCCATCTCTTCCAGTCTTCCTCTGTCCAATTTTCGAGTTCTCTGACACGAGCCCAATCCATAAATTGTTCTGCATCTGTTGGTTCTCCAACATTACGTAGAAAATTAGACGAAAGACCATACATAAAAGATCGAATTAACTGTCCGTCTCTAGCCAACATCCAAGAAGTCGCTCCGCAAAAATACTCAGTATCAAATTCAAATAATTGTGCTTCACCAAACTGCTGACTCAACTTGATAATTAAATTCTCTTTCGCCAGCGCACAAAGTTCTTCGATACCTGATGTGATTTCTGTATCAGCAGGGGAAACAAACTCCCAGTCGTATGGAACAACAACCCAAGAATCTTGAGAAACATATAAAAAAGTATTAGCTGTTGTTTGCCACTTCCCGTCTATTTTTTGGGAGGCATCTTGCCATCTTCCTTGCCGCTCCCCTTTCAAATCGAGTACTTCTACAACAGCTTTAATGTCTGTTGTTCTAACTGTGAGCCAAGAAATCTTAGCCTGAATATCTAAATCATCATCGGACATACTCATAATCTCAATTTTTGCTGCTTACGATCAAGAAGGCTTCTTAAAGCATTGTTTTCATCCCTAGAGTACCCAAGAGAGTAAAGCTAATATCTATGCTGTATAACGTTCGTGTTGAGAGGCTACAAGCAAACTTTGTAATATAGTAGAACTTTGAATAAATCCAATCCAACACGGTTGTTATACATCATTGTTCTCACACTTCAATTACTAAATTTGGGATGAAATCCTTATTTTGCTCGTCTGGGTAACCTCTAGGATTACAGATTATTCGAGTGTTCCCGATCGCATAATCTTGCTGCGTATGCACATGCCCATGTATCCACAATTTAGCATAGGATTCTTGAACAAAATGATCAAGATGTGAAGCATAAGCGGCACTCAAAGTATCATCTTGGTAACATTCTGGTAGCGAAAGCTTGCTAGGCGCATGGTGAGTAATGATGACAATCTTATTTACGCTATCTTTAAGTCTTGCTACCTCCTCTTCCAACCATCTCAACGATTTAGCATGAATCACGGCGGTATCGATCGCCCGAAGTTTGCGATATTGTGGGCTAATACGGATTCTTCGATAATCAGTCATTGTCTGAGTTGCCTGATAACCAGCAATTTTTGGATCACCGAATAATTTGAAGTCTGTCCATAACGTGCAACCCAGAAATGCAACCTCATCAACAATTACATAACTGTTTTCCAAGATGTGAATATTTGTTCCTTCGACTAGCTCTTTGAGATCACTAACGTGTTTTGGAAATGCTCTTCCATAGTATTCATGATTTCCAAGCACATAGATCACATGTTGATCTGGGAAGCTTGCTTTAGCCCAATCAATACCTTTTTTACCAACGTGAATATCTCCCGCTAAAATCACCACGTTTGCTTCGGTCTTCGGGGGATTAAACGACTCAAACTCAATATGTAAGTCACTGAGGATATGCAACTTCATTTTATCTCAACTTTATCCCAAGATTGAAGACGTATAACTATGTATTAGACGGAAAAATCCTGTCTAGTTTGACCACAGTAGTAGCATGGGTTAGTGCAGCATAGCGCATTAACAACAAACATCAAAAATGTTCGTTACATTTCATTAATGCAGGCTACAAGAGCGGCGATCGCACTGTGGACATAAAGATGCCGTCAAACCGAAATGCTTTTTCTTTGATCAACCCTTGCTAATTGTTACAATTTGTATAAGATCTACTTCCATCCATGCCTGTAATCGATAAAAGTTGGCGTTCTTCTTCAGGTGAGATTCTAATAAATCTTTGCCCTCCCAAATACTCATTTGTACTTACTAAGATTACTCCATCGCCGAAATGTACTATTGGATTTTCTTCCCCATTATCGTGAAAAGAAATCGTATAAGGTAATTTTTGCATTAAGTCTTCATAGGCTTCATCTTCTCTGGCTTTAAATCTAGACCACCGATTTCTTTGTAATTGCGCCTGAAAAAATTGTTCGATTTCTTCTAGAGTTTCTTTGCGAAAAGTGTAATGGCATCTCAACACATCTTTAGGATATTTTGCTGGCTTGTATTCTTTTGCGATTACCAACTTGTATTTACTCCAGACTTGCGGGGGAACGCCATCTTCGGCAGAAGTACATCCACTAAGATAAGATGCGACGATGAAAGCAAACGTAGCTATTATAAATTTTTTATTGAGCATGACTTAGAGCGTGTTTGAGAAGTTTTTGGCAATAAGAAAAGGTAAAAAAGCTCCCAAAGGTATAGCCTGTCAATATACAAAAACAAAGACAGACCGATGGAAACAACAAAGAAATCTTACCCACAGACTTAATCGATAGTCAGTGGGAACTGGTAATGGAACATAAAATATTAGAGTTAAAAGCCTAACGATTGAGTTAAACCTTGAAAGAATAAAGAATTCCTTTCATCTCCACACATACCAATGAGATCGCTAGTCTCACCATTAAGCTACAGCAAACCCAGTGTACTCGCGTATCTTAGGATAACGAAAGCCGAGTACTATATCCTCTTTGGGAATACCTGCTTCCACTAAATCAGTAGCTATACCTTCCTCAGTATCATCACATTGAACCCAGACTTTATCAACAATCAAACAAAGGTGAATTGGTGTTGCATGGAGATATTTATTACCACTCCAGCCAACATCTAAAACTAGATACTGCCCTCGCTCATCATCAAACACAACCTGAGAAGAATAACCATCAGGTAAAGTAGCCCGATAGTCAGCATGACTCTGGAGAACATTCTTAATGATGCTTTGATATTTTAATCGGATATCCATTTTACAATAATTCTTTTTCAGCGCTGATTAAGCGTTCTGCTCCCAAATCTGCCGATAAACGTTTCTTGCCAATTTGAAGTGGAAATGGATCATGAGTGATTGTCCACCCATCCTTTTCCAAAGCAATCCTTACAGTGTTATGGTAAATATCTCTTGCAGATACAAAAATCTAAGATGTGAGTTTGCTCTCTAGTATAGCAAATTTCGCTTTTTTTACTAAGATTTGCAGCGCTCTGCGCCGCCAATCTTACCCTTATCATTAAGCCTGTTATATATTTAAACAATGGCAAAAGCAAAAAGTCGATATGTATGTAATAACTGCGGTGAAGACTTCCCGCAGATGTATGGCAAATGTCCCTCTTGCTCCAGTTGGGGAACCTTGCAAGAAGAACTAGTTCCTGTCGTGTCTGCAAATACCAATGCGATCGCCACATTCTCGCATCTTGGTACAGCCAAATCCACGGGCAAAGCCAAACCTAGAGAATCCTTAACCCTCTCGCAAATTACCGACAATGACCAAGCGCGATCGCCTTCAGGTTATGAAGAAATTGATCGCGTTTTAGGTGGGGGCATTGTGGCAGGTTCCCTTGTGCTGATTGGCGGTGAACCAGGGATTGGCAAAAGTACGCTATTGCTGGGTATGGCGCAAAAATTGATGAGTCGCTATCCGACACTCTATGTCTGTGCCGAGGAATCAGCACAACAGGTGAAACTGCGATCGCAGAGATTAGGAATCTTAGAAGAGAATTCTGAAGATCTCTATTTATTAGCGGAAACGGATTTAGAGACTGTCTTAAGAGAATTGCAATCTCTTCGCCCCAAGGTTGCCGTAATCGATAGTATTCAAGCGCTCTACTTCTCCAACTTAAATGCTGCTCCTGGTTCCGTTTCGCAAGTGCGGGAATGTACGGCAGCGTTGATGCGGGTAGCTAAGCGAGAGAATATCTCACTATTTATCGTTGGTCATGTCACGAAGGAAGGCTCGATCGCAGGACCCAAAGTATTAGAACATATGGTGGATACGGTTCTCTATTTTGAAGGCGATCGCTTTGCCACGCACAGATTATTGCGATCGGTCAAAAATCGCTTTGGCGCAACGCAGGAAATCGGTGTATTTGAGATGATCGATCGCGGCTTGCGTGAGGTTTCCAACCCTTCGGAGTTATTTCTCGGCAATCGTGATGAATCTGTTCCGGGAACCGCTACGATTGTCGCCTGTGAGGGAACGCGCCCGATTGTGGTGGAGTTACAAGCCCTCGTCAGTCCCACCAGTTATTCCTCGCCTCGCCGCACGACTACAGGCATCGAGACTAATCGCTTTCTGCAAATTCTGGCGGTTCTCGAAAAAAGAATTGGGATTCCTCTATCAAAGCTTGATGCCTATGTGGCGGCGGCGGGTGGCTTGAATGTGGCGGAGCCTGCGGTGGATTTGGGAGTAGCGATCGCAGTGGCAGCAAGTTTTCGCGATCGCACGGTCGATCCGCGCACGGTGATGATCGGTGAAGTGGGACTAGGCGGACAGGTGCGCCCCGTATCACAATTAGATATGCGTTTAAAGGAAGCGGCAAAGTTAGGCTTTAAACGGGCAATTATCCCCAGTATGCAGGTGATGCAAAATTACGGCATGGAAATCGTTCCTGTAACTAAAGTATTAGATGCGATCGTGGCAGCTTTGCCTCGCACGAAGTTTGAAGTAGCCAAGTCAAGTGACGAGTCAGAAAATTAATTAAATTTTCATGCATTGCAAATCTTAAAAAATTTTTGCCAAATTCACCCAAAAAGCCAAATTAGTATGTTAGGGTATGCCCAAGCAGTCAAATTAGTGTGTTTGGGTATATGAGGATCGTGAACAGGCAACCCCTAAATGTTGAGCTACTGACGCTCGATGATGGTACACAAAAGATCGCTTGGGATGTCAAGCAACTCCAGTCTTTATTGGGTATCAGTGATTTGCTCCATCAGGAAGAGTTATCTTCCGCAGCAAGTACAGGAGTTAATTCTTCTGGCATACCGACTATTGAGACGGTAATTGCGATATTAGATGAGCTTGGTTTAAAGGATTTATACGAGGTTCGTTATCGTAAACAGTACGCAACAATCATTCCTAAAACTGATTCTAAGCGTCCAAAAGTCGCTATGTATGTCGTACAGCAACAATCAGAACTTGCTTTGTCTATTCATGAAAAGATATGGAATGGTAATCAAGTTAAAATTCACGGTAGATCTAAAGATGATAATCATAGTTGGCACGAATCAAGAAGAAACTTGTATGTTCTTCCAGAAGAAAAACGAAATTTTATAGATAGGCTTATAGAGTTAGTAGATTTAGAAGGATCTCAACAGTCACGAGCATCTGATTTTGAAGATAATTTATATTCTAAGGAAAGTTCATTCTCATTTGAAATGCCAGACTTAAAAACTTCCTATACCCCATTACTCAATGACATGATTGAGGAAAATATTTGTTACGAGTTAAGTTCAGATCAAAGGTTCCCATCAACTTCTCGAATCTTCTTGTCTGACTATTCACATCTTAAAAGTTGTTTGTCAGATATAAAAGATAATGTTGAAGTTTTTCTTCGTTCAAATGGAGAGAAACCTGAGAGTTTATTTAAAGAATTTAAGAGCGTGTTTGAGAAGTTAAGCGAGGCGTTTGAGGAGGAATAGAAAAAAGCCTCAGAAGTTTCAGGTAAAAGTTCGTACTCTCTTGTCAAACGCCGAAAGCGAGAAAACCAAGCAAAAGTACGTTCAACCACCCAGCGCTTTTGTTGGACAACAAAGCCTTTTTGC
>NZ_SELU01000029.1:0-63708 GCF_006861605.1 Pseudanabaena sp. UWO310
GTTCTGGATAGCTTTGCCATCTTGGTGGTGATGTTTGCCATTTTTGATGATCTTTTGGCTCTGGCAGTGGGGGCATTTCATTGCTTTCTCCTTGTCTCTGCCTCTATTTTCTCACATCACTAATTTACTGACCAGTGCCTGAATTCAAAACCAAACCCATTAAGGTTTTGAGATTCCCAAAATGGCGTTGCCATTTTGGGAATTGGTATAATACCAATTACCAAAAGTGTGGCTACACTTTTGGTAATTGAAAACAAAACCCAGTAAGGGTTTTAAAATCCCAAAATAGCGTTGCCATTTTGGGAATTGGTATAACGTGAGTTCGGGATAATTTGAAGCGGGCTTTGAGAAAGGGCTTGCACAGCAAACCCTTTCTCAAAGCCCCAAAATAAAAGCCTTGCGTAGCAAGGCTTTTATTTTGGGGCTTTTTTAAAATTTGCCAGCTTAACCCGAACTGACGTTAGCTTAGTTGGCTGCGGAATTTTCTGGCACTGATAGTTAGCAAGAGGACAGCAAAAATTGCAAGGGAAACCACATGCATCCATAGGGCTTCTAGCCCAACTCCTTTGAGCAAAATGCCACGCACGATCGCTACATAGTGTCGTAGGGGATTAAACCATGAGAGATAGTAAAAAAATTCAGGCATCGTCTCGACAGGGGCGATCGCTCCTGACAACTGCACCATAGGTAAATTAATGAAGAATGTAGTGAGTACCACTTGCTGCTGTGATTGGCATACGGTGGCTAGCATGATCCCCACACCAATACCCACAAAGAGATAAAGCCCTGACAAGATCAAGAAGAGTAAAAAGCTCCCTTGAAAGGGAATCCCAAACACAAATCTTCCTAAACCAAGGGCAAGAAAGACATCACCCATCAATAATACAAATAATGGCACAATTTTGGATAGGAGAATCTCCCAAGGCTCTGAGGGAGTCATGAGCAATTGTTCCAGCGTTCCCGTATCCTTTTCCCGCACAAGGGTTATGGAGGAAACAATCGAACCAATCAAGGTTAGTACCAGTCCGATTACGCCAGGAACAAAGAACCAGCTACTTGCTAAGCCAGGATTGTAGAGAAATGTAACATGGGAGTCAATTGGTGGTGTGGAGGATTGCCCTGATAGTTTGGCGCTATACTGACGGACGATTTGACTGACATAACCATTGGCAATCCCCGCCGTATTGGCATCGACACCGTCAATGAGTACTTGGATTTCTGAGGGATGATCTTTGGCAAGATTCCGATTTAATTCGGGGGGAATGACGATGCCTACGGTGAGTTTGCCGCGTTCTACTTGCTGTCCTAACTCCTTTTCACTAGATAGAACCTGCGCTAACGTGAAAATCCGATTTTCAGTAAAGGCGGATATTAGCTCTCGACTTTCATGCGATCGCGCATAATCCACGACACCCATTTTTAGAAAATGCACATCAGGATTGAGGGCAAATCCGTAGACTAGTAATTGAATTGTTGGCGGAAAAACCAATAAAATAATTAACTGTTTATTCCGTAAAATTTGATTGATTTCTTTCCGTACCAAAGCCCAAAAGCGACTTTCAAAGAACCAGCTAAAACCTATATTCATATATTTGGATTGTATTAAAGTTAGGACTCAAGAAGCTTGATAAGTTTTTGGAGTAAACGACTTCATTCGTCGTGCTATAAAAATATCTCTTTGTTGTTGCTTTGCGCTATAGTGTTAGTCTTCATTTTTGGCTCCAGCAGCAATTAAGAGTGCAGTAATGTCGTCTCTTCTAAAATAGTCTAGAGGCAAGTAACCCACATCATTTGCCTGATTTGGATCTGCTCCTGCTCTCAATAGCATAGAAACTATTTCCAAGTTGTTTTTGCAGACTGCTATATTTAAAGCGGTATTTCCAACTTCGTCGAAACCATTAACATTTACACCCTTTTCTAGGGTTTCCCTAATTCCATTTAGATCTTCATTATGAACAAAATCTGACAATTCTCTCACAAGTGGATCGACATTTTCTTCTAGCTCTCTTTCATGAATACCCAAAGGGAGGATCCTTTCAGCTTCAATTCGTAACTCTGGGCTAGTTAAAGGAGCTAAATAGTTGAAGACTTCTATATGTCCACTACCTGCTGCTGCATCTAGTGCATATTCTCCTGAACTTCGAGATATTTGATTAACATTTGCGCCAGCTTCGACTAAAAGCTTAACCATGTCCATATCGCCTTTACTAGCAGCTTCTGCTAAGGGATGAGAGACCTCTCCATATTCTGGCAAAGACATATCTGCCCCAGCTTCAATCAACATACGGGCAATTTCAATATGTCCTTCAGTAACGGCTTCTGTTAAAGTAGTTCCACCGCCATAATAATTATTAACATCAGCGCCTGAATCAATTAATATCCGAACCATTTTCTCCTGCCCATAACTAGCTGCAATTGATAGTGCATACGAAAGATCTTTCAGACTTACCAATTTTTTGGAGATCAGTGAGCATACTATATCTATATTGTTCTCACTGACTGCATCCTGTAGTGCCAACCTAGTAGTCTTCTCAGGTTTTTCAATCACTATGTTATCCTCCTGTTTTTACTTGCTTAAGGGAAAAATCAATAACTTGGAATTCAATAATCTTTAATCTGGAAGTTGCATTCTGCTTAAAACTCTTCGAGCGATATTAAAGAACACCATCCCGATCGCAAAAATCATAATCTCGGCAAACCAGACTCCAATCCAACCAGTGCCGCGCACATAGGCATCTCGAGTAATTTCAATAAAATATCGAGCAGGGATGACATTAGGCAGTAGAGAAAGCGGAAAAGGTATATTACTCAAAGGATAGATAAAGCCAGATAGGAGCAAAGCTGTTAAAAACCCGACAAGGGCAACCCCCTGTACGGCGGCGTTTTGATTGTTCGTTCGCGTACCTAACATTAATCCAAACATAACACTAGCCCATAGGTAAGTGGGAATGGCAAATAGTAAAGGGGTAGGATCTCCCGCAAAGCTTAAGCTAAAGACGATCGCCCCAATAGTCATTACCAAGAGCGCGATGCCCATACTGATGATCAGGTAGGCTAAGCCTTTGCCTAAAATTAATTCCGTAGAACTCATGCTCGAAGCATAAACCTGCAAAATCGTTTGACGCTCCTTTTCGCGAACCATGGCGATCGCCGATAGCAGGGAAGGGAAAATCCATAACACTACCGCATAGACTCCAGGAACGATGTAGAGAGATTCCTGTCTGCCAGGATTGAACCATAGACGAGAGCTAGTGGTTAGCAAATTATTGTCAGGAATTAAACCCTCGGCTTGCATAAAATCACTAGTTGTCGCCTTGATGCTATTTTTGATAACTCTGGCATTGTTGCTATCGGTTCCATCGACAAGGACTTGGACATCGGCAATTTTTCCTGCGGCAATGCGGCGACTGAACTCAGGGGGAATAATTACACCTGCCTTAGCGATCGCGTGATCAAGGGCTATTTCTACCGAGTCATTCACATTCCAAGGCACAAAGATAAATTGATTGGTGGCAAATAGCTTCGCGACATAGCGTTGACTAATCGGACTGCGATCGTAATCTTGAATCACAAGGGGAATATTCTTCGCTTCTAGACGTATGGCAAAGCCGAAAATAAATAGCGTAATCAATGGCAGTAAAAATGCTAAAGCCAAGGTCAAGCGATCGCGCTTAAATTGCGATAGTTCCTTACTACATTGAGAGAGAATTCTTTTCATATTATTCTGATAAATGAGATATCCCTGCCTCCGATCGCTGTACCGTGCCAATAAAAGCATCTTCAAGAGAGAACGGCACGGGACGATCGCTAAAAATTTGAATGTCATGCTCGGCAAGATGCGATCGCATTTGTGGCAACTCGACCAATGGATCGTCTAGCACCACATGGAGGCGATCGCCAAAGATGGAGACGCGCCAAGGTTCCAGAATTGTTTTTAGATAATTAGCGGCTTGTTGATTGCGATCGACCTTCAGTTCGATTAACTGCCCGACTTGGGCGGCTTTGACCTCCGTAGGCGAACCTTGCAAGACCACCTCACCCGCTACCATAAAGCCCATGCGATTACATTGTTCCGCTTCTTCTAGATAATGCGTGGTCACTAAAATCGCCGTTCCCTGCCGTGCAAAATCATTAATCGTGCGCCAAAACTGCCGCCGCGCCAAAGGATCGACTCCAGAAGTCGGCTCGTCTAAAAAGAGAATTTCTGGCTCATGCATCACCGAAGCCCCAAAGGAGACACGCTGCTTCCATCCCCCCGGAAGCTTACCCGTCAGCATATTTTCCCGCCCCATAAGTCCACAGGTTTCTAAGACCCAAGCAATTTTTTGTTGGCGTAAATGTTGAGGAACTTCGTAAACGCCACAATAGAATTCTAAATTCTGAAGGATGCTGAGATCGTCATAGAGCGTGAACTTTTGGCTCATATAGCCGATCCGTTTCCGTAACGCACTACTGCGCAAATTCTGACTCTGTCCTGCTAAGGTCATTTTGCCGCTCGTCGCTTCCAGCAAGCCACAGAGCATTTTAATCGTCGTGGTTTTACCTGCGCCATTCGCGCCCAGCAGTCCGTAAATCTCGCCATAGCGAATTTCCAGATTCACCTCTTTCACAGCGCGAAATTTGCCAAAGGTCTTTTGGAGATTTCTAGCAGCGATCGCCACATTATCCATTCTCGCCTCACTCAAATTCTGGGCTTTAGAGCGCGGAAACGGCAGGAATAAGGGATCAGAGCCTTGCTGTCGCAGTCTGGTGACAAAGACATTTTCAAGGGTTGCGTCGCTGGCTTGAATGCTATCAATCGGGACTAAACTCTCACTAAACGCCTGTCTCACGGCTCGCTCGTCCGCTTCTAGATTTTCTACCAGCACATCTAAGCGATCGCCAAAGGTCTGCACATCCGCAATACTCGATCGCCCCCTTGCCGTTTCTAAAAGCACTTCTTCCGCCGCCGCCAGTGCCGATGTGCGTACCTCTAAACGCTGCAATCCCAGATTGGCGCGTAATTGCGGTAATGTGCCGATTTCGCTAATTTGTCCTTCATACATCAGGGCGATGCGATTACATCGCTCGGCTTCATCGAGATAGGGTGTTGCTACGACAATGGTCATCCCATCATCGGCAAGGGCAGCTAACACATCCCAAAACTCACGGCGCGATACGGGATCGACTCCTGTAGTCGGTTCGTCTAGCAATAGCAAACGAGGCTGGGACACCAAGGCACAACAGAGAGCCAGCTTTTGTTTCATCCCACCCGATAATTGACCTGCAAGGCGATCTCCAATCCGCTCCAGACTCATCAACCGCAAATACTTATCGCGTCTTTGCTCAAATTGTTCTTCGGGAACCTGTCGCAGTCCTGCACTGTAGCGCAGGTTTTCATCAATACTTAAGTCTAAATAGAGCGAAAATTGCTGCGTGAGATAGCCAATATTTAAGCGAGCAGTGCGCGGAGTTTCTCCTAATACCAATACTTCGCCACCAGAAGATTCCATTACGCCACCTAAGATATGGAAGCAAGTGGTTTTCCCTGCGCCATCGGGACCAATCAAGCCAAATATTTCTCCCTGTTGAACTGCAAAATCGATACCTTTAATTGCTAAGAAATCTCCATAGCGCTTCGATAGATTTCGTACTGAGATTACAGAATCAAAAGAGATAGAATTTTCAACTGAGGGATTAGAAGTAAGCAACATTGTTTTTAGGGAGTATTTATAATTCGATCGCACTCATCCAAAAAGATTGAGGTAAATTCTTGGAGCATTTCAACTCTGGCTGAATTGTCCGAAGTTCCTCGAATTGCATTGAATAGTTCAGCTATATCTTGCCAAACAAATCTTTTCATACTCTTATATCCACAGGAAATGTGATTAAGTCGATTTTCTTTTACAGTTCTCAGTTGTTCAGTCAAGGAAATGATAATATCAGGATCTTTTCTCCACATAATCTCTAGGAATTTTTTATTGTCAGTTACTAAGTCATCATTATCAAAGTAATAGGCTCCCGTTTCATATGCCTCAGCAATACTCTCCATCATTTTTGTTAGACTTGTCCATAATATTTCAGTGCTTGTATCTTCCCAAAAGATATACCAAACAGGAGAGTCTTCTTTATTGCAGTCTACAAAGAGAAATTCAATTTCATCAAAGATAAAAGGAGAAAAGAAACTTAGTTCCCATGAGTCAGGAAAAGTAGATAATATCTCATACATTTCTACTGCGTCCTGTAATGAACTGATGTAATAATAATTATCCCAAATCGGACTATAGCCAGAGCCATTGTGCCATTTGTACAATTCACGTACTTCCTTGGAAAGAACACAAGGAATATCTTTAACCAAATCATTAATTTGTTCTTCGTTCAAACCTTCTCCTAATTTCGCAAACTGGGTGGGATAATTTTGAGATAGAAAAGTATCGATTCTTGATAGAGCATTAGTAAGTGACATAAAATATTGCAACTCTTTCAGTTAAATTAATTACTTCAAATCAATCTCAGCATCCGCAGGCATACCCGACTTTGCAAAGCCTTCAGGCTGATCGATCGCTAACTTCACTCCAAATACTTGCTTAACGCGATCCTGCTTGAAGTAAATGTTTTCGGGAGTAAAGGAAGCCTTGGTATCGATCTGCGACACATGGGCGATGAAGGGTTTATTGGGGCTGGAATCGAGAAATACTCTAGCGGTTTGTCCCACGCGAATCTTGCCAATTTGACCTTCGGGAATGTAGCCCCTGAGATAGACTTGATTGGGATCAAGAACGGTAAGCAGAGTTTTTCCTGTTGCTACCACTGCGCCCGACTCAAGGGGACGGCTCTGGACAATGCCATCGATCGGACTCTTCACCTTAAAGGAATCCAATCGTTTTTGAATCTGATCACGGGCAGCCTGAGCATTTTTGACCTTTGCCTGAGCCGCGACTAATTTCGCCTGTGCCTGACTCCTTTGCAAATAGTAGGTATCCAGTTGAGCGGTACGAATATCAGGATTTAAGCCCGTAGATTGCACCTGTATCGAACCACCTTGAGCAGCACGGAAGCGATCGCCTGCCGCCCTCACCGCCGCCTGACTCGCCACCAACTTGGCTTCGGCTGTATCGACATTCGCCATCGCTGTCGAAAAAGTCGTTTGTTTGAGATCGAACTGCTGCTGATTGACGGCTCCTTCTTTTACCAATTCGGCATAGCGATCGCGTTCAATTTTAGCTAACTTTAGCTCGGCTCGCGACTGCTGGACTTGCGCTTCCGACTGCTTAACCTGAGCTTCCGCTTGTCGTAAATCTGACTCGGTCGCAGAAACTGTAAATTGAGCTTGATCAATGCGTCCAACGGCATCACCCTCTGATTGTTTCAGGTTCAAGGTTGCCTCACGGATGCGACTTTCGGCAACAGCAACTTCAGCTTGGGCTTGCACTTCCTCTTGGCGTGCTGATTCAATTTGGGCATTTAAGCCACTGAGTTGAGCAGGAATTTCTTCATCTTCCATCTCAATAATGACTTGCCCTTTTTTGACAGGATCGCCCTCACGCACCAAAATCGTCGAGATTCTTCCGCCTGTCTTTGCGCCAATATCCGTTTCATCGGATTCCAATCGCCCACTAATATGTAAAACCGTTTCCGCAGGTTTCGGCAAAATTGACCATATACCATAGCCGATCGCTCCAATCGCCAGCACGATCGGAATCGCTAATCGAGGATTAAACTTTTTCTTCGGTGAATTTGAATTTGGAATAGCAGTTGAACGCTCAGAATTGTGCGAGTCGGGCTGGATCTGAGTCGCTTCAGAGGAATTTGGGGCAGCCTGTGACATATTTTTGCGATCGCCAAAGCCTAAAGTTTTTTACATCATACTAGACAGTCTAGTATAATAAGATTAAGTTTTTAGGCTAATTCCATGACCTTTACCGAAAGCCTCTCCCTGAATATCAACAACACTAGTAATCAGAAGCAAGAAAAAATATTGCAGGGAGCGATGCAGGTCTTTTTTCGGGATGGCTATGCGGGGACGAGCATGGATCGGGTGGCGATCGAGGCAGGGGTTTCTAAACAAACTATCTATAGCTACTTTCACGACAAAGAAGGTTTATTTAAGGCGCTAATCGAGCAAATTACCATCTCACGCTTCCAAACTCTATTTGATTCTGAAGAGTTGACTGGTGATCCCGAGGGACTATTGCGACAAGTAGCGGAAGCCTATCTCCTCAAGGTTAGCGACGATCACCAATATCTCAGTTTATTAAGAGTCGTCATTGCCGAATCATCACGATTTCCTGAAATGGCAAAACTCTATTATCAAACTGTAATGCAACGCGGACGACAACTATTAGGAAAGTATTTTGATGATCGTCCCGAATTAGGAATTCAAGACTCAGAAGCGATCGCTCAAATCTTTTTCGGCACGTTGGTTTCTTTTGTGGTGTCGCAGGAACTGATGTATGGTAAAGAGATTATGCCCCTCTCCTCCCAAAAACTCGTAGATAGCCTTGTCTATCTTATTTTAAGAAACAAATCGATCTAAATCAGAGACCCGTCGCCCGCATTGCGGGTGACAAGTCTCTGATTTAGACCAATTAACGAAAGTGTGACAACACTTTCGTTAATTAAAATCTGTGAATTAAAAACCAAACCTAGTAAGGGTTTTCTAGTAAAGAAATGGCGTAGCCATTTCTTTAGTTGGTATAACTAGCCCGATACTCTCAAACTCTATGCTCCCCAAAAACTTGGCAATTGCCGCATATCTTCAAATACCAGCTTGGCTCCTGCGGCAATTAAGTCCTCGCGATGGGAAGAATCACTGTGACTCGGAGCATACCCTAACACCGTCATCCCCGCCGCATAGCCCGCTTGCACACCCGTTACGGAGTCCTCAATTACTAGACAAGTCTCTGGGGCATATCCCATTTGACTTGCGGCATAGAGATAGACATCAGGAAAAGGCTTTGGGCGATCGACATGATGACAGCTATAGAGCTTGCCATCAAAATAGTCTAAAAGTCCCGTTAGTTCTAAGGCGAACCTTATATGACGAGGACTGCTATTGGAGGCAACACATTTTGGCAGGGTAAGCGCTTGTAAAATCTCGGTAATTCCAGCGATCGCTTTTAGTTCCTCCTTCATGGCAACGATGCCCCGTTCTCGATTGAGATCTAACAAATTAGATGGAATGGGTTTTCCATAAATTTGTTGGAGGATTTCAATAGAGGTTGCCACGGATTTCCCAACGAATAAACGAGTGACCTCTGCATAGGTAATGGGAAATCCACATTCAGTTAAAGTGTCGGCGAACACGCGATTGATAATTGACTCGCTATCAACCAATACGCCATCACAATCAAAAATCACCAGTTCTACATTTGTCATCGGTTTCATCATACTCAAGATACACTTCAAATATAGATTGGCGGATCGCGTTGGCGTTAGAGTCGTTGGCACTTTACCCAATAACAACAAAGATGGGAAATTATCCTATCCCTACTATTGGGCTGTGTTTGTCTTGATCGGTAATTTAATTTAATCGCAATAAATTGCGATATAGCAGTCCTAAATCATTTATGAAAAAGATAGGACTTCGATTTCGCTCAAATATCAAACTGGCTGAGCGGAGCCAAAGCCTCTCACAACCCATTTAGGATTGAGATACCTACGTTCTAAATATTACGAATTGAACCTAATTAAAATAACTAAATCCCCCGATTTTTAATTACAAATTTGTAATTTTGAGCTAGAGCCTCTCTAGCCCCTATGACCATAGAATATTTAAGTAAGTACCTCAGCATAATTAAAATCCAGAGCTAATACCAATTCCCAAAATGGCAACGCCATTTTGGGAATCTCAAAACCTTACTGGGTTTGGTGTTTAATCCGCAAAAGTGTTGTCACACTTTCGTGAATTGGTGTAAGTGGGCGGTACGCTCTGCTGAAATACTTAGAGCATAGAGAGGTCTACATATGAAAGTTCTATATATTGAAGATGAAGAAAAAATTGCTAATTTTGTATGTATTGGCTTAAAAGAACAAGGCTTTGTGGTGGACTATTGTAATAATGGAAATGACGGATATACCCATGCCCTAGAGCTTGAATTTGACGTGATCGTGCTGGATATTATGGTTCCGGGAAAAGACGGCTTAGCAATTCTGAAGGGGTTACGTAAGGAAGGAAATACTACGCCGATAATTTTATTGACAGCCCGTAATGAACTTGATGATCGTCTATCGGGCTTAAATCTCGGAGCAGATGATTATATTGCCAAACCATTTTTTGTCGAAGAATTAGTTGCGCGGATTCATGCCGTTGTCCGTCGGGTTTCAGGCGATCGCCAAAATATCCTCGTTGTTTATCCTCTCAAACTCGATCGCCTTACCCGCGAAGTTACCTGCAAACAAGTAGCGATCGAACTTACTTCCCGCGAATTTAATTTGTTGGAATACCTAATGCGATCGCCAGGACGAGTCTTTACCCGTACCCAGATTCTCGAACATGTTTGGGGCTATGACTTCAATCCGAACACCAATTTAATTGATGTTTGCATTCAGCGCATTCGCAAAAAAATCGAAAAGGTCGGCGGTGAAGAATGTCTGGAAAGTGTGCGCGGTGTCGGTTATCGCTTTCGCAAACCTCAAAACCCATGAGGATCAACACGCAGCCATAACGCTCATAATGAACTTCTAATGAAACTAAGATCCTTCCGTTTTCGCATTGCCCTCCTATCCGCCTTACTTGCGGGAACTGCGATCGCGGGTTTTAGTAGTGTGACTTATTTGTTATTCTATCAATCCAAACTCAACACCATTGATAATGAGATCAAAGATCAATTATTAAGAGAATCTTCCGCCCCCCGTCCGTTAAACCACTGGCAAATTTATGAGCAACGCCGATCGGCTTTTTTTGAAGATCGGATGCAAAATGCGATCGCCTTATTGGTGCAAGATCGCGATGGCAAAACTATCTATCAATCGAACAATTGGCAAACGGCTCTCAATCCTGCCCCCTTATTTGTAAATTTAACAGAACCACAACTATCTAATTTACCCAATAATTTATCCAGTTTACCACTGCCATCTTTAAACCCAACTTTGCCGACTCCGCCCTCCGATCGCCCTCCACCTCGCCTCCTCCAAAATCGAGAATCAACCAGTGGAACAACTGACAATCGATTTGCGGATCGTCTCCCTAATCGTCCCGCTCCCCGTCCATTGGAGGAGACATTCAAATCGCCTCAGGTTATCTCCAGCCTGATTACAAGCAAAACCCCCACGGGAATATGGCGGTTGGGAACTGTTTCCACTCCCTATATAAAAATTGCGATCGCAGTTAATTTGGGAATAATCGATCGCGAGATGAGCACAATTCAAAATGTGTTTCTGATTGCCATTCCCTTAACGCTGTTATTGATGATGGTAGGCGCGTGGTTTTTATCGGGAGGTGCTTTAAAGCCTGTCAAACATCTTACCGAAACTATTCGTCGGGTAAATGCTAAGGGTTTAAGTCAGCGGACATCGGTTACGGATCTGGATATAGAGTTTGTGGAACTAGCGCAAGTATTCAATCAAATGATGGAACGCTTAGAGCGTAGTTTCTTACAAGCTTCAAGGTTTAGTGCCGATGCCGCCCATGAACTGAAAACTCCTTTAGCAATTTTGCAAGGTGAACTAGAACTTGCTTTACAGAATACGGAAACAGGTTCGACTATGCAGCAAACTCTCAGTAATCTATTAGATGAGGTTTGTCGTCTCAGTTCGATTACCCGCAAATTACTATTGCTATCCCTTGCCGATGCAGGCAAAATGAGCATACAGAAAACCGAGTTAAACTTTTCGCAAATTCTCTATGAAATTACCGAAGATATCGAGATTTTAGCGCCCGAACTATCGCTAAAACTAGATATTCTTCCCGATTTAAAAATTTGGGGCGATCGCGAATTACTAACACAGGTTTTGCAAAACTTGACGAACAATGCCATTAAATACAATCTGACAGGTGGCTGGATTCGGATTGAGACTAAGGTTAAAAATAACTCTCTGTTAATAACTATCAGTAATAGCTCGCATGATATACCCTTAAGCGATCGCGATCGGCTATTCGATCGATTCCATCGAGCCGATCCTGCCCGTAACCGTGGGTTAGAAGGCTTTGGGCTGGGACTGAGCCTGTCGAGAGAAATTGCGCGCGCTCACAATGGCAATTTACAACTTGAACCCAGTACTCAAGGCTTTACAAGCTTCACGCTAACCATGCCCCAAAGATGAGTGGCGGCGCTTTGCGCCGCCACTCATCTTTGGGGTTTTATAGCTGCTGTCAACTGTATCAGGAAATAAAAATAGTGTTGCCGCGCGGAGCGCGGCAACACTATTTTGGGTTTTAATTTTGTCCTAACAAGACTGGCGGCAGCTATATGTCCTAAGCAAACCTTACGCTGCTATAAAGCCTTGATATAAAGCCTTACAGCCCGTACCGCAAGCTACGGGCTTTGATTCTGTTTTTTTATTATGCATAGTTCCTTAACGGTTGCAAGGCAATTGATTATATGCTTAATTTAACTTGAACCATTATGTAGTTCGTGCCGAACTTTCACTTTAATTATGTTGTCTTGGCAAATGTCGTTACGAATTTTTCTGGGTATCATCACTGGACTGGCAACGGCGTTGATTCTCCATGCTTGTCAAGCTGAACCGAATGCTCTGAATAATGGTTCTAATGTTTCCCCTAATATTTCCTCTAGTGCCGAAGCGAATAAAGTTGCCGTTGTCTCAAAATCTCCAGATAAATATCAAGATAAACCTAAAAAAACAGAATTGCCGCCAGCAACGAAAGCGATCGTCGATAGCGTTCCAAATGGTCTATACGATCCACCCCGAGGCGACATCCGACTGGCGGTAATTAGCGATTTGAATAGTTCCTATGGCTCGACCGATTACGAACCAGAGGTAGATAAAGGACTTGCCTTGCTGCCATTTTGGCAACCAGATATGGTAGTTTGCAGTGGCGATATGGTGGCAGGACAATATCCATCGCTGACTGAAGATCAGATAAAAGCAATGTGGGCGGCCTTTGACGATCGCATTGCAGCTCCTTTGCGAAAAGCGAAATTGCCCTATGGATTCACGGTGGGAAATCACGATGCCTCCAGCGCGAGAGGCATTGCTGGGAAATTTTTATTCGCGCGCGATCGCGATGTTGCCTCGAAGTATTGGAATGCTCACGATCCTGGGGTTGAATTTGTCGATCGCTTTGAGTTCCCTTTTTATTACACTTTTAAATATAAGGATGTTTTCTTTTTGACTTGGGATGGTTCATCCGATTTGATTCCCAAAGATAAATTGGAATGGGTAGAAAAGGCATTGCAAAGCCCTGCGGCAAAGGCAGCGAAGATCAAAATTTTATTGGGGCATTTACCTCTCTATGCGGTCACGGTCGGTCGGGACGAGCCTGGGGAAGTGATGGCAAATACCGAACAGTTACGTGCCATGCTAGAGCGCAATAACGTCCATACCTATATTAGCGGGCATGACCACGGCTACTATCCTGCCCATAAAGGCAAGCTGCAATTACTGCATACGGGGCTTCTCGGATCTGGTCCCCGTCCTTATATTGGTAGTAGTATGCCGCCACGCAAAACAATGACAATTATGGATATCAACTTCTCATCGCCTGAGTTGACTACCTATACTACCTACGACATGAAAACCATGCAAAAGATTAATTATGAAGAGCTACCGAAATCGATCTCAGCGCATAACGGCATCGTATTACGTCGGGATGTAAAGATGGAAGATTTGAGTGCTTCGGAGCGATCGAATTGCGAAAGTCGATTGGGAGCGAATCTGTGTAGTGCTTAAGGGTAGTGCTTAAATTTGATTTTTATAGCTACAGTCACTTGAATTAGGACAAATTAAACCCCAAGAATTGACTGGCGGCGCTTCGCGCCACCAGTCAATTCTTGGGGTTTATGTCCTAGTACATTTGGCGATCGCTATAATTCACAAAAGTGTTGTCAAACTTTCGTGAATTGGTATTAACCCAAACTGGTGTTAATACTTGTTTTTAGCTCGTCGAACTGACGTTAATACTAGAGGATTGCTACTATTAATTTGACAATTTAATCACTAATCACGTAAGAACTTAGTAAGTAGTTCAGTATAATTAAAAACTAAAACTAGAGAGCGTACCGCCCGCTGCGCGGGCAGTACGCTCTTCTAAATTTTAAGTTTACTTATGCTTAATTAGCCATCAAAAATCATGGAAATATCAGACATTTCTGAAGTTATTGAAGATAATAATGACGATGACGATGACGATCGCAAAACGTCGGGAGATGGAAAAAAATCTCCTGATTCATCCGATCGCCATAAAGATGATCGCCATAAAGACAAACACAAGAACAAACTCAATAATTATGTAGCCATCACAGTGGTGATGTTTGTCACCTTTATGGGAGTGTGCAAGGTCAAAAGCGATAATGTGGTACAGGCGATGCAAAAAGCTCAAGCCGATCGCATTGACACTTGGTCATTTTATCAAGCACGTAATTTAAGGGCTGAGGTAGCGAAATCCACCGTCGCCCAGTTGAAATTGCAAGCTCTGTCCCAGCAACCTAAAATTCGGGTTGAGTATGACAAGGAAATTGCTAGGTATGAAGCATTAGCCGTCAAGCAAGATACTGAAAAAGAGAAATTGCAGAAACAGGCTCAAGATGCGGAAAAGCTCTACGATCAGTTGAATATTCATGACGATCAGTTCGATCTGTCTGAAGCTGCCTTTGCCCTAGCGATCGCCTTACTTGCCATGACCTCGCTCACCCAAAAAGGTTGGCTATACGGTGCGTCAATGATCCCCGCCGCCTTTGGGCTATTTATGGGGCTAGCGGGTTTACTAAACTGGGATACCCATCCAGAAGCACTAACGAAGCTTTTGTCAGATAATGTAATTAACCACAGTCATCAACAAGTTACAACTCGACCAGACGAACAATGGTTTCCCCATTTGTCTCCTAGCAAAAATCTATGAAAAACTTTATTCAAAACCTACTCCGCTACCCTCAATTTTTAGTGTTAATTATTGGCGGTGTTTTGTCAGTAGCGATCGCCCCAATCATTCCCTTGCTTAAAAAACCCGTAACGGCGATCGCGATGATTACGGCGATCGTCAGTGGATTTATTGGCGTATCCCTAGTCTTAAGAGCAATGCTAGGACTGGACATCGCTTAGCATAGTCTCATGGCAGATCTCGATTGGGACTCATGCTCATCAATAACCCGCAGCTAAACAGCCTCGCAGCAATATGTTGGGTGAAGAAACAATATGTTAGACGTAATGATCATTCTATTAATAGGTATAGCACCACCAATCCTATCCCTATGGATACTTCATCGCACGCAATCGCACTATCGCCAAATAAATTTGGCGATCGCAACTCCCCTAGCCCTCAAGCTCACAGCATTGCCCCCCGCTGATCTGACCTACATTGATGGGTTTGGCTATGCGATCGGTCAAGTTAGTTGTAAATACAATGCGCGATCTGCATATCTTCGTTGTGCTGTCAATCCCAGTGGGGCTTGCCAAGATTGTTGCCATTACGACAGTCTATAATTGAAGCTCCTCAGATATCATGTCAAATCTGCCTATCAAAGTACAAATTTATGGCTACTACTAGAAGAGTCGCGCGAGTCGCCGAATTAATTAAGCGGGAAGTCAGCAACATGCTGCTCAAAGATATTAAAGACGATCGCGTTGGCATGGGCATGGTTAGTGTCACCGATGCCGAACTATCGGGCGATCTCCAGCATGTGAAAATCTTTGTCAGTATCTATGGTACTGAAGAAGCAAGACAACAAACGATGGAAGCTTTGGCTTCCGCAACAGGCTTTATTAAACGTGAAGTGGGTCAAAGGCTTGCCCTACGTCGTGTTCCCGAAATAGTCTTCCATGAAGACCGCTCCTTTGAACGGGGTGTTAAAGTCCTATCTCTAATCAATCAACTTAGCCGAGAACGCGAAGAAAAGGAGTCAACCCCAAGTGATTGAGTTGATTAAAGCGGGTGGGATAGTTATGTATCCCCTCATGCTTCTATCCGTATTTACTTTGGCTGGGATCATGGAACGCCTAATCTTTTGGTTTGGCATTCTGAGACAGGAGAAAAAAACTGCCGAAAATATTTTAACGATCGCTCGGCAAGATCTCAAACTCGCTGCGGTAGCGGCGGAGCAATCCTTAAAAGTGCCTGTAGCCCGATTTCTCTACGCGCCCTTAGCCCTAGAAGATCCCGATCCTGAGTTATTTCGCCTTGCCCTTGAGAGTACCGCCGATGAGGAGTTAGCGGGAATGCTCAAGGGGGAAAAACTGCTAGAAGCCTCGATTACCCTAGCACCCTTATTAGGGCTATTAGGAACGATTACGGGACTAATTGTTTCCTTTGGGTCTCTAAAAATTGGTGATGTGGCTGCCAATACAAAATCAGGCTCCCTAACCCAAGGGATCGGCGAAGCCCTGATTACAACGGCAACGGGATTGATCATTGCAATTTTTGCTTCCGCATTTCACCGCTTGTTCTTAGCCTTTCAAGATCAACAAAGTAAGCTATTTATAAAATTTGGTAACCAGTTAGAGTTAATCTACCGCCAACATTGGCAGCAGCAATCGCGATTGTAGAAAAAAAGGTTCGCCAAGCGAACCTTTTTTTCTACGGATTCTCTAGGGCTTGGTCGGTGATGCCATTTTGAGTAATAGCTCGGAGTCTAGGAGAAAAACCGTTTGCGGCTCGGATTTTTTGATAGGGACTTGCATGATGTGGCTAGAAATGCCGAGGGAATCGCGATCGCGATATTCGGGGGTTATTGCCTGCAAGGTATGGACGGGGACATCTGCCACATTGGGCAAAGAGGCGATCGTAATACCATACAAACTATTTTTGCCCGTAAAAATCACTAAAAAACCCTTGGAAATATTAGTTTCCGTAGCATAGATCTGCTTATATAAATCGATAACTAAAACTTCATGCTCCTCATAGGTGGTTATTCCCAAAAGCTTGTTACCGCTACGATGGATAGTCGGCAAGGGAATAATTTTCACCACGCTATCCAGCCCTAACGCTAAATTGAGATTTCCCATCGAGAAGATTAAAAATTTAAGCTTTTCTTCTTTTTTCTTGTTACTGAGCATAGTATTTGGTTGAGGATTGGGATTTTAGAGCTAGGAACCGAATTGCTAGACTGGTTTCTCTAATGGCTGATCCAAGGGTTTCTCCACGGTTAGCCTTTGAATAGTTTTAATTAATTCTTGTTCAAGATAGGGTTTGGTGAGATACCCTGAAGCCCCCAGCATCTGAGCAACACCGCGATGCTTAGATCCACTGCGGGAAGTTAGCATGATGATCGGCATGTTTTGATAGCGGCTATCTTTGTGACAGGCTGCTAAAAACTCAAATCCATTCATATTGGGCATTTCCACGTCACACAATACAGCCTGAATTTCCGCATGTCTTCCTAGCTGATCGATCGCATCGCGTCCATCGTTAGCTTGGATTACCTGATAGCCAAATTTGGTTAAGGTGAGATCGAGGGATTGGCGAGCCGTAAGGGAGTCATCCACAATGAGAATGGTTTTCCTCTGGAGTACATTTGGTCTCGCTTTTAAGGCTGGTGGCTCGAGGGTTTGCTCGCTGGTCAATGGCAACAAGGCAACGGGCACTTTTGCAGGAGTCAGGATATCAAGTAAAGCCGAACTATCAATGACTGGGACAAGTGTGCCATCTCCCAATACTGTACAGCCGTATAGATAGGGCGGTGGCGCGATCGCTTTACCAAAAGGTTTAATCGCTAATTCCTGCTCGTTTAAAACGCGATCGATTGGCAAAGCGACAATCTCCACATCATCGGAAAATAATAATAATGTGATCTGATTTTCATCGGTGAAAGTCTCGGTATTAAATATATCTAGGGATTTCTTAGGCAGTGGATATCCATCCGCAAAGATAGACACAGGATAGAGGGGAATCAACCGATCCTCAAAACGATAAAACTCTCTACCTTGAATAATTTGAATTTCATCGGGATCGATAATCACAATCCCTAGTAGGGTGTCAATGGGGATTGAGAGCAAGCGATCTTCAATGCTGAAGATCAACAACTTGGCAATACTGAGGGTAAGCGGCAATTTAATCGTAAAGGTTGTACCTTGACCGACCTCAGATTTAATGTCAATGGATCCTTTGAGACTACGAACTTGCTCATAGACCGTAGCTAATCCCATCCCTCGCCCCGACAGTTCGGAAACCGTATCTGCGGTCGAAAAACTGGGAGCAAACAGGAATTGATAGGTTTCTTCGTTGGAAATCAAATTGGCTTTTTCAAAATCCAATAGCCCTGCTTCAATCGCCTTAGCCTTGATATTGGCAGGATTAATTCCCTGACCGTCATCTTTAACTTCAATATAGGTTTGGTTACCGCGATAATAGGCTCGAATTTCAATGGTGGCAATGAGGGGCTTGCCGAGATCGATCCGTTTTTGGGTCGGTTCTGTACCATGATCGAAGGCATTGCGCACGAGATGCACAAAGGGATCGTAAAGCTTTTCGAGAATGGATTTATCAACTAACGTCCCCGTTCCCAATAGTTTGAGGTTGACTTGTTTATTATATTTATTGGACATCTCCCGCACCATGCGGGGCAAGCTGCTGAGAATATCGCCCAAGGGCAACATTCTTGCCCAGAGTAGGTCATACCGCAACTGCTTCAAGATTTGTTGTTTACGACGTTGGGTTTGCTGCGTTTGCTGCATGAGCATAGCCATGTCGCGCATCCCTTCATCCATCTGGGCAATATCTTCGAGAGCCTCTTGGATAAAACCATGCAAGCGGTTGTAAGAATCCATTTGTAATGGATCGAAATCAGCTAATAAATCGATGGATGTTTGGGGTTGAGATGAAGTTTGTATTTCTTGAGTCGCGACCTGTTTTCGTTGGGCTTTGTCAAGCCAATTTTGAAGATTTTTGGAAAGCAGCTCAAAACTTTTAAATTGTTTCTGAATACGGGCAATCTTGGAATGTAACTGCTGATTTTGCAGATGCGAAGCATTCTCTTGAGTCACTAATTCGCTGGAAACGTTATTGAGGCGATCTAGTCTGGGTAAATCAACCCGTATGGTTTCAGAGATATAGGGAGCGACATTTCTTTGAGAACTAATCGTATTTTGGGGAATAGCAATATTCGCTGTAGATTTCGGTGACGGCACAGGCATTGCCGATTTCTGTGGAGAAGTAACTTGTCTAGCTGATTTCTGTGGGGATACGACTGGCTTTGCGGGTTTCTGGGCTGATGGGGCTGGGTTTGCGGGTTTAACCTGTTGGGGCTCAGGTAATACTGACTCTTTTTGATTGAAAAAATCTTGTAAGTTTTCTAATGTTTGCTCATCGTCGAAATGCTCAACTGTATTTACGTTTAATGATTCATGTTCGCTAACATCTAAATTTGGGGTAAAGATATCGAAGTTCTGATCGATTTGATCGATATCTAAAGCGTCAAAGTTCTCAAATTCGTGAGGCTCGTCTAGGGGCTCAAAATTTAATTCTGAGGAAATATTATTTAAATCCTCAAAACTTGACGTTTCCCCAAAATCCTCTATATCCATTTCTGTAAATAGAGGAGGCTGTCCATTAACATTTTCAGGGTTTAGCTGCGATAGGAATTCGGACTGATCATCTAATTCTATGAATGAAATATCGTCGATTTGCTGTTCGAGGGATTGAAACCAATGTTCGGGATCGTTCGCATCTTCATTTGAATTTTCGCTTAAATCTATACTTAAATCTATACTTAAATCTATACCTAAATCTCCATTTAAGTTTTCACCAAAAACTATAGATTCAGCATGGTCTAGATCGGATTGCGCAAGGGTAATCAGCTCTCGACTCGGTTGACCGCCTTGGGTGCGATCGCCTGCTAAAACAGCCGCGCGAGCTGCTTCAAAATTGGCAACTGCAACCTTACCCACTAAAACGGGATATTCGGGGTTATGTTCTAGGGCTTGGAGAGTGGCTTGGGCGATCGCTTTAAAGCCCGATAAATTTAATAATTCCCCAATGCCATTAAATACCTCTATTTGGGCGCGAATTTCACCCTTTACGGGTACACCTTCAGGGTTGGCGAGGACATTTTGGAGGCGCAAGATGCCCTGTTGCACATCTCCTTCAAAGACAATTTGCACGATATCTACACCCAGCTCGGCGGCCGTTGGCAATTCAACCTCTTCGTCAGTATTACCTAGGTATAGTTTTAATACTTCAAACACTGGCTCCGCAGCGGCGATCGCTGATTCCGCTTCATAATGCCCCAATTGCAGTTGATCCATGAGTGGCAGGCGCAAACAATCGTAGGCTTGCAGCAGCAAACCCTCGACATCTTGATCGATTTCGCCTTCAAAGCGGTAAAGCGATCGAAAGACATCTTCTAATTGATGGGCGATCGTTTTAATTCCCTCAAAATTAAGGCTTGCCGCACCACCCTTAATCGAATGAGCCGCTCGCATAATTGCATGAACATTGGCGGTACTCCGATCCTCACGCAGAGAGAGCAAACCAGTTTCAATCGTCTGCAAAAATTCAGGTGCTTCTTGCTTAAAAAATTGATAGGCTTGATCATGAATTTCTGTGTCTGAACTGTACATGGTTGCTGTGTTGCTTCTCTTCAATAGGTTAGCTGACTTTAAACTGTGCGACACTGACTTGCAATTCCTCAGCAACCTGTAGCAGATCGCTAAAGGAATCATTCAGGACTTGGACGTAGCTAGAATTGGAATTAGCGATCGCGGCAACGTTTTGGATAGTGCGGCTTGCCTCATCCGACGTTTGTGATTGCAGAGAAGCGGTTTGCGTAATTTCTCGTACTAGTTGGTTGACGATCTGGCTGGAACTAGCAATGTCAGAGAGTTTTTGACGGGTTTCTTCCACCAGTTGCGAACCACTGTTGACCTGTCTTGTCCCCAACGCCATGGTTTTGATGAGGTCGTTAACTTGGGCTTGAATTTCTTCGATCAGTTGGCGAATTTCCGTAGTTGCTTTTGCCGAACGTTGAGCCAGCGCTCGCACCTCGTTGGCTACTACCCCAAATCCTTCTCCTTCCTCCCCCGCTCTTGCCGCCTCAATGGAAGCATTGAGCGCCAACATATTGGTTTGGTTAGCAAAGCCGCTAATCAGCTTCACAACCTTGGAGATTTTCTGGGAGGCTTCTCCTAGCTGTTGCACTTTTTTGGCTGTTTCGGCAACGGTGTCCCGAATGACGGTAAAACTTTCAACGGTAGTATTCATCGCGGTATCGCCTTCCGCGAGAGCCTGATTCGTCGATTTTACCTGTACTTCAGCTTGAGATGCTTGCATTGCCACCTTGGCGATGGAGTTGGTCAGCATTTGAATCCGCTCGAGGGTTTGGGCGATCGCCAATACCTGCTCTGAGGCTCCATGGGATACGTTTTGGATGGTTGCTTGGTTGCGATCAACGTTGTGAGATACCGATTGTGATGCCGACTGCACAGCTAGTACGAGTTTGCGTAGACTGCTAATTGTGGAATTATAAAAGTCAGCGATCGTGCCAATTTCATCCTCCGTCACCTTTGCGCGGATGGTTAAGTCCCCACGACTGATTGGATCGACCTCAATTAGTAGTTCTAAGGCTCGTTTTTGCAGGAATTCTTTAGCCTGACGTTGCTCCTGAATGCGTAGTTCTGCTTCAGTGCGAGCAGTTTCCTGCCGAGCTTCGGCAATGCGTTCCGATTCTAGTTGTTTTTCTGCAATCAAAACTTCTAGTTGCTCAGCCATCTTATTAAGCTCTTGCGACAAGGTACCGATCTCATCACGCCGCTCGCTATCTGTCAAACGTTCCCCCATTTCCCCCCTCCCGATCTTTTGCGTAAAGCCCGATAAGCGGCGTAAGGGACTGGAAAAAGAAACAGCGATCGCCAAACCCAGCGCACCTGCCACTACGATCGAAATTGCGGCAATCCCGTAGCCCTCAATGGACAATTTGGCTAAAAGCTCTTGAATTTCGGTAAAGGGACGCGCTACCGCCGCAATGCCTATGGGTTTAGCATTGGGGTCAATTAACTTCCGATGGTCGTAAAGAGGGCTATAGAATGCCGTCTCATTTATGCCTGCAACGTTAGTTTCACCGATATAATCCTGCCCTTGCTGAAGTACAATCTCCGATACTTCACGGGCGGCGCGAGTGCCGATCGCTCTAGTATTGTCAAGATTTTTCGTATTTACGTTAACGTAGGGAGTATTGGTGCTAATGCGCCAATCCTGAGCAAAGATCGATGCAATTGGCATGTTATATCGTTTAGAGAACTTATCGACAATGCCATAGTTGCGATTGAGTAAAGTTCCCACTACAGCCGTGCCAACTACGCGACCTTTAATCTTGATCGGGTATACTGCCATGCTCACCAATCCAGACTTGCCCTGCTCAACGTTATAGTTTCCTTCTGGGGCTGGTTGCTTCGGTTCTGGTAGCCCCTGAATGAGCTGAGGACGCAAGCCAATATTGGCGGGTTTCTCCAAGCCGAGAGTTTGCAATTCCTTGGATTTGAGCAATTCGATCCCATACATGGGCTTGCCTGTAGCGATCGCATCTTTGACAATGGGAAGATCCGCCAAATTAGTACCTGTGGGAACGACTCCCGATTTGTAGGATTGAACTATTAGCTCTGAGCCGCTGGGCGCAAGTGGTGGAAACTTAGAAAAATCTTCATCAAGAACGAGGATATTACCTTCAATACTGCGTCCGAGATTATCAGTAATTAACTTAACATGCTTGATTGACTCTGGATCTTTACCTTCACTACTAATCTGTAAAAGGGATGGGAGACTAGCCCGTTTAGTGGCGAGTTCCTGCGGATCACTCACATTCAAATTATTATCTTCAATGGCTTTAGCGATCGCCTCCGCATCCTGTTTGCTTTCAGAATTCGTCCACATTACGTACTCCGACACAAAAAACGAACCCTTTTCCTTCAGGGAAGTCCGTAATTCTTTGATCGCCGATTTTTCCGATGAACTAACTAGGGTTTGCGTCACAATTAATACAGGCAGCCCCGAAGCTAGCAATAGGACAATCGATAATTTCCATCTTACGCCTAGGTTATTCCAAGCTTGGGCTGGCCATTTCCAAAAAGGGACTTGAGGCTGAGGTATGGGTTCCTTGACTTTAATCGCAGTGATCGATCTTGATTGGGTTGGGATCGTTTTTGCCGTGGGATCGGATGGAGGAATATCGGGCTTGTCTTTTAATAACATAATGCTAGCTCTGGGACGATATATTGATTGGTTAGAAACTTGGAAATCTCAGTTTGATTTTCTATTGGAATTTCTATTTAACTTTCTATTGGAATTTCTATTTGACCCTCTAAGGAATGAAAATAAGCATCTTTTATCTCCATTCCTTTAAATTAATAATTGATAATTATTAATTATTAATTTAAGTAAGTGGGCTTAATTAAATATAAAATCCTAAAACCTGTGGCGCAGCTTGCGCCGAAGGTTTTAGATCGGAATTTTAATTATGCTGAGGTACTTAATAGTCATTGCGAAAATAGAAGATCTTAGACGACTTTGAACTGAGATACGCTCACCTGTAGATCTTGCGCAACTTGCACGAGTTCGGCAAACGATCGCGCGACATCTTCTGATTGCTTCGATGTATCTTCAGCAATCGTGGCAATATCCTGCATGGTAGCCCCCATGTGATCGGTGGTTTTAGTCTGATTATTAGCAGCGATCGCAATTTCACGAACGATGGAGTTAACCTGTTTGCTAACCATAGAAATTTGGGTGAGTTTTTCACGGGCATTCTGCACGAGCTTGGTTCCCGCAACTACCTGTTCGGTACCAGTTTCCATCGCCGCAACCACTTCGTTTGTTTGAGCTTGAATCTCTTCAACCAGTTGCTCGATTTCTGCCGTTGATGACGCAGACTGTTCTGCAAGGTCGCGAACTTCTTCCGCAACGACGCTAAATCCTCTTCCTTCTTCACCTGCTCGCGCCGCTTCGATCGCCGCATTGAGTGCTAGTAGGTTGGTTTGAGCGGCAAAGTTACTAATCAGGTTCACAATTCGTGAAATCTTTTGGGAAGTTTCCCCCAATCGTTTTACCTTCTTCGCCGTTTCCGATACCGTTTCCCGAATTTCGGAAATCCCTTCCACGGTTCGGTTCATGGCTTCATCGCCTTCTTGCAAAACCGCAACAGTTATTTGCATTGACTGTTCCGCCTGTTGCGCCCGACTCTCTACGCCTCGGCTCGACTCCGCCATTATCTTGACTTCTTGCAATGCTGAATTGATCGATTCGGACTGCTTAATTGCTTCCGTAGATACCGATCGCACCGATTGCTCACTACTCGTTGCGGTCTTCGTAACCGACTGTGATGCCCCCTGCACCTCAATTACCAGCTTACGCAGGTTACGAATAATCGCATTGTAAGAGTCGGCGATCGTTCCCACCTCATCGGCGGTAACATTTGCCCGAATCGTCAAATCGCCTCGGCTGACGGGATCCACTTCCATGAGGAGTTCTAGCGCCCGACGTTGCAGAAATTCCTTCTCTTGCCGTTGCTGTTCGGCGCGTACGTCAGCCTCGGTTCTTGCCTCATTACGAGCATTCTCTAACCTTGCTGCCTCCTGCTGTTGTTCATCAATCAGGGACTTGATTTGATCAGCCATCCCATTGATATTACTCGATAGCACGCCGAGTTCATCTTCACCCACAACCTCTAAGCGCGTCTCCAGATCGCCACTACCAATTTGAGCAACAACCTGTGCCGCGTCGCGGATCGGCTTAACAGCACGATTGGCAATCAAGGCTGCCAAAAGTCCTACTAATATGGCTGTGACACCTGTTCCTATCGCTAGGGTAATTACGAGATCCCGTTGAGACTTAAAAACCACATCAGCCTCAACCGTAACGATTACGCCTAAATTCAGATTAGGCATATTGAGATAGGTACTCAATGGCGCATAGGTCAATAGTTCTGTCTTATTAGTTATCTGATCAACGTGTATTTGGGTTTCTGGTGTTTTGTTAGAGATTGCTGTTGCTAGCTGAGGAAATAGTTCCTTAGATTGAACACTTTCTTCAGTTTTTTCCTTGGCTAGAAATACCTTGCCAGCCATATCAATCAAATGATACTCATCTTCTTCGCCCAAAATCCCTTGGATAACATTATCAAGGCTTTCGATCGGCATTCTTGTCCGTACCACGCCAATCAATTTATTCGAGCCAGTTTCTTTTACGGGAGCAGATATAAAAAAGTTAACCGTCTTATTGACTGTCGATTTACCTGGCTGACTGATAAAAGGTTGTCCCGTAGCTAGCGGAGTTTTAAAAAAATCACGTTCCTTAATGCTAGGAGCAGGATCTTGGGTGATGGTAGAACGGAGTGGTGTCGTTCCATCTAACTCAGCAAAGGCAACTAGACTATATACCCCATAGGTCTTAGCATATTCATTCAAAACTGCTTCGCGTTCTCCTTGGCTCATTACTGCCTGTACTTTACGATTAGCCAGAATTGGGTGTGCAGCTAATACTTGAATGTCCCCATAGCGGGCATACATAAAGCGATTAATTTTATCAGCGATCGCGAGGGCTTTCTTTAGCTGAGTTTCCCGAATACTCTGATCTAATGAACGACTGGAAAAGTAAGAGGCTACGCCGCCGATCGCCACCACAGGAATCGTACTGAGTAATACGGCTAATAAGGTGGTTTTAGTGCGTAGGGATAGCGATCGCCAACCCCATTTAGTAGGATTCGGGGCAAGGGGAAGCGGCGGTGGCGCTTCAAGTAAATTTTCGGGAGAATCTAGTTTGGTTCGATCAACATTTTGCCCATCAGCCCCATCATTATTATTAGTAATTTCCTTAGCTTCCAAGGATGGATCTTGATTTTTGGGTTGGTTATCTTGGGTCAACATTGCCGATTCTCCTTAAACTTTTTAAAACTTCTACAAAATATACAAAAGTACAAACCATCTAAGCGTCTACATAACCAAAACAAGTCTCAAACTAGGTCTGAATAACTTGCGCGATCGCATTGCCATCCAACACCAAAAACGTCTCGCCACTCGCACTTAACCAATAACCTTGGCAAGCCTGCTTCGTGGCTGGACTGGTAAAGGCGTGGGATGAGGTTTGAATTTTGGCGCGATCGCAGCGGATCATCTGCCCCACATTTGACACCACCAGTCCGATCGCATTGCCTTGGCTGCGTAAAAAGACAATATGGTATCGATCCTGAAACTTTTCTTGAGTAGATTCCTGCGCGTAAAGGGGCGTATAGCCTAAGAGACTGGCAAGATCGACAGCCCAAATGACATCGCCCCGCCAGTTATATATACCCATGACGTAGGGAGCCAATCCTGCGATCGCCGTAATCTGGGACAAACTAATTCTGACAATTTCAATTAGCTGATGGGTTGGTAATAATGCTTGCTGTTCTTTCACGAGAGAAAATGATAGAAACTGCTCGCTATCCGACCGTCCTGCATCTAACTGAGTTATCTTTTGCTGATTACCTATCATCTGATTTGCCACGGCGATCTCACTGCTACTTTCTAGGGGATATTATCGATTTTTGAGCGTTTGCCTTATTTCTTATTACTTTCTGGCTATTTTTTTGTTATTTTCTTTTTGTTGATTTATTTATTTCTTGCTATTTATTTTTTTGTTTTTCTTGTTATTTCTCTTGTTATTTCTCTCGTTATTTCTCTCGTTATTTCTCTCGTTATTTCTCTTGTTATTTCTCTTGTTATTTCCCTCGTTGTTTTACTTGTTATTAGGCATCAATCTTTTACTAATAATCTAATCGTCCGCACTAGCTCATCGATGTCAACAGGTTTGGTCAAATAAGCGGAAGCCCCTTGTTTCATGCCCCAAAATTTATCCATCTCTCCACTCTTCGTCGAGCAAAGGATAATCGGAATATCTTTAGTTGTCGGCTTATCTTTGAGATCGCGACATAGCTCAAAGCCGCTTTCATTGGGTAAAACCACATCTAATACAATGGCGCTGGGCTTCTGCTGACCAATTTTAGTTCTGGCTTCGTCCCCACTCATTGCCAAAATGGTATTAAAGCCAGCATTTCTCAAGCTGCCAATGATAATCTCAGCCTGAGTCATCGTGTCTTCAACCACTAAAATTGTACTCATATCTGGTTTTTTCCTCTTTAAAATTAATAATCAAATTAATAATCAAACTAATAATCAAGCTAATGATCAAGCTAATGATCTAAGTGAGAGCTATTGCAAATTAGTTGGTTTCAGGTACTTGCAAAAACTTACGCATTATCTGCATAACTTTTGCAGGATCTGGAGGCTTGCTCATAAAATCAGAGGAGCCCGCCATCTTTGCCCGCACCCGATCAATCATCCCATCCCGTCCCGTCAGAATCACGATGGGAATTTCTTGAAATGTAGTCGTTTTTCGCAAAAAAGTACATAATTCATAGCCATTGGTATTTGGCATGATCAAATCAAGAAAAATCAAATCGGGCTTCCGTTGTAATAGGGTGCTCACACTTTGTAAAGGCTCAGTAATTCCTAAAACTTCATAACCTAAGGGCTCAAGGATATGGCGCATTTCTACGGCTACTTGCGGACTATCATCGATGCAGGCAACCAGTCCTCGGCGCACCATTTCCTGAGACTTACTAGGCAATTTCCATTTCGAGGATGTCCAGTCAGGCACTTCCTGAAAAGCGACAATTCCATCAACAACTAACGGTAAAAGCGATCGCATGACAGCAATCATCGAGCAGTGCATGATGATCGACATGTCCCATAGAGTATTTTTGCCATTAACAATTTTTTTAAGCGTCCTATAGGTTTTAGAGGTGATAGCTTCCGCCTTTAGCATCACATCCAATTGATCGGGATTGTTAATGTAAGGAGCTAAGTCAAAGGAAAACCCTTGGATCATGTTTTGGACATGGGAAAGCCCCGCCTGTTGCCACCTTTGCTGAGCCGCCACGACACTATCTAGAGTTTGCCCCATAGATAGGGCAACTACGGGTTTAAAGACTAGGGATTCTAGCGGCTTCCAAGATGATTTGGGCTGTTTTTGATTGCTGAGACTATAAAACACCTCATGAATGCTGGACTGAATGACCGCTCTCACCTGTTCTGTGGTCAAAAGGTTGTCTTGAACAGCCTGCTCGATGACCTTTAACTCCCAAGCCTCAGTAGTGAGATCGGCATGTTCGAGCAGTTCTTGAATATTGATATTAGGTGAATGCTGTCGAATGGCTCTAGCCAATCTGCGAATGCGATGCTTGCCGCCAGTTGCATATACTAAACGCCCAAGATAGAAATATATGTTCCAAACAGGATCGGCTTCATTGTCGCCAGTCACCAATAATTCACCAGTAGCCTGTTGAAACAGAACATATAAATGCTTCAAATCTTGGATAAACTTAGGAAGGGCTTGTATTGATGTGTCCACTGGAGAAAGTTGGGTAAGTAGCATTTGTTTGCTGTATCGAAAGCCAAAGGGGCTAAATAGTATTTATCACTGACTATTCCCTTATTGCATAAATACCTTTTAAACTGACTGACTGCCTGATAATCACAAAACAACCATGTAAACAGCCGTATAAGCGGCTATGTAAACAGCTATGTATACGTTTACTATAATTGCATTTATTTATCTATAGAACAAGAACAATTCTTAGCTTAAGTGATTTTGTATAATTGGATAGCTTTGGAAGAGGTATCTTACCATAGTCCTCGTTTATTATCTCGCTTATTATTATGCTCCCAGAAAATGTTTGATAATTTTCATTGTTTGAATTTATTATTTAAATTTATTATTTGAATTTATTATTTAAATTTATTACTTGAGCCTATTATTTCAATAAGTTGTTTGCATTTCCATAACAAGCCTATCTCATAAATTCAAGGGTCAAATGTAGCAATTGTCGATACAAGAACTAAACCCTTATTTAGTAGGATTAGAAATTCGCCATGTCCAATCCTACGATCATTATGTAAAATTTTATAAATACAGAATAATTTAACAAGACCGATGGATACTCATGGGGACAGCTCTGTTAAATTGTTTAGTGGTTATTGAGGATTTAGATTCATTTACTTACCAATTAAGTCGATCTCAAGGCGACTTAATTCGATCTATTCTTAGGATAAACAAATATAAAATACATTGAAATACATTTAAATAAATTTGTTGATATATTTACTAAGATTCCAGATTTCAAGAGTCTTCCAGCAGTTAGTTTTATTCTTTGAATTTTAGTTTCAAATGTATTTAACGGTATGTAAACTTAGTTATCTTGTTAGTTGTTTGATTAGTTATCTTATTAATTGTTTGATTAATTGTTTGATTAGTTATTTTATTAGTTGTTTTAAATGTGCCGTAGCATTCCTAAATCATTTACGAGAAAAATGGGGCTTCGGCTGCGCTCAGCCAACGTATTCAGCCAACGTATATATATGCCTGAGAATAGTCGAAGCCCATCACACTCATTCAGGATTTCTATATGAGAATCCCAAGCAATTTTGAGAATTACCTAGGCGCAGAAATATCCTTCTCAAATCTTTCCTGAATCTTTCCTAAAACCGAGGAAACCAAAAACATTTGCCAAACATTTCCCCAATATTTAGCAAACACTTGGCAAATGTTTGCTAAATGTTTGCTAAATGTTTGCCAAGTGTTTGCCAAGTGTTTGCCAAGTTGATAAAAATTGGGGCTTCACAGCCTAAACATTCAAAAATTAAAGTAAAATTTTATTAAGGGATGTTTGAGTAAAAAAAATATAAATTTTTTGCGGGTAAGATTTCGTGTTTCAACCTATGTACGCTGAAAATCAGCAATTCCTATTTGAACAAGCAATCATCCGCGATCCCTTGACAATTGCGGCAAGTGCAACAGTTGCTGAAGCGATCGCTTTAATGAGCAAAGGCGGACAGACCTGTAGTTTGTCCTGCGATATTGATACCGCGTTAAATTTGCAATTAGCTCATGCTCAAAACAGTTGCGTCTTAGTGACAGAGGGGAAAAAACTGATCGGGATTTTGACTGAGCATGACTTAATCAAGCTGGGAACAGAGACTGTCAATGATGGGGAATTCCCCCAAAAATCCGTAAGTAATTTACTGGAAACTGCGATCGCTGAAGTAATGACCTATCCCGTTCAGTCGCTGCTGGAATGGGAATTCATCGATATCCTCGTCCCCATCAATCGCTTTCATCGCTTTCATATTCGTCATTTGCCCCTAGTCAACGATCTAGGTGAAGTAGTCGGATTGATCACCCATGAGAGTTTACGGCAACTACTACGCCCCATCGATATGTTACGCCTACGTCGGGTAAAAGAGATAATGGTTACCGATGTGGTTTGCGCCCGACAGATGGATTCCGTTGCGAAGGTCGCTAACTTGATTTTAGAGAGTTCCGTTAGCTCGGTCGTGGTGGTTGAAGAGCGAGAGAATGCTTTATTTCCCATAGGAATAGTTACGGAAGGTGATATTATCCAATACCTTGCCTTGGGATTAGATCTATTTACATCACCAGTACAGTTGGTGATGAGTTTCCCACCCCTATCTATCGATTCCGAAGAGACATTATGGGATGTGCGGGAATTAATGCAAGAGAGAATGATCAACCATGTGCTTATTACGAGTGCCGATGGCAGATTAGAAGGAATCGTCAGCCAAACCGATCTATTAGGGGCAATCCAACCAACGGAAATTTACAAATTAGTCTCGATATTGGAAACAAAAATGTCAAGGCTAGAGCAGGAAAACCTCGAACTACTCAAAAGTCGTAATAAGTTATTAGAAAGCCAAGTGCAGGAAAGAACGACCGCACTAGCCCATAGTAATGATATGTTTCGCCAATTTGCTGATAATAATCGCGGGGTGATTGTAATTCGCGAACTTTCTTCAGGCAAGTTACTTTATGTAAGTCCGAGATATGCAGAAATCTGGGGGAAATCCAATGAAAGTTTATACCAAGATCCCGATTCTTGGATGCAATCTATTCATCCTGACGATCAAGAGCGTATTGCTCAAGCCTATACTTTAACGGCTTTTAGTGGTTGCTTTAGTGAGGAATATCGCATTGTGCGTCCCGATGGAGATATTCGATGGATTTGGGGACGCTGCTTTCCTCTCAAGAATAGTCATGGCGAAATTGAACAAATTGCCGCTGTAGTTGAGGATATTAGCAATCGCAAGCGCCAAGATCTGCTCTTAGCAAAGCAGCGACAAATATTGGAGTTAATCGCCCATGGTGCGGAGTTATCGCAAATTCTGACTGCGATCGTGCAATTCATTGAATCGCAATCCCATCAAATGTATTGCTCGATCTTACGGGTGGAAGGAAAAAACCTAGTCTGCGGCATCGCCCCCAGCCTTCCTGAAAGCTATATAACAGCGATCGCAGGTATCGAAATCGGCGAATATGCAGGATCTTGTGGAACGGCGGTATATCGAAAAGCCTCCGTCATCGTGACCGATATTGCGACCGATCCCCTATGGCAAAACTATCGTGATTCCGCTCTAGAGGCTGGGTTGCTTGCCTGTTGGTCGATACCTATTTTTGCTAAATCAGGGATTGTCTTAGGCGCATTAGCGATGTATTACCCTGAAATTCGGACTCCTTCCAATGATGAGATGGAATTGGTGAGTCTGGTCGTTAATCTAGCTAGCTTAGCAATTGAACGCAAACAGGTAGAGACTGCTCTGAGGGAGAGCGAAAGCAATCAAAAAAATCTAATTGATGCTTTACCCGATTTAATTATACGGATGTCTGGGGATGGAACTTATCTGGACTTTTTCCCAACCGAAACCTTTAACATCTTTGATACAAAGGAAATTATTGGCAAAAATATTTATAATACTGATTTCCCCATAGATTTGGCAGAAACGCGAATGCAATATATTCGTAAGGCTTTGCTGACGGGTAAAAGGCAGATCTACGATCAAGAAATTATTATTGATGGGAATTTACATGTTGAAGAAGTCCGCATTTCTGTTTGTAGCGAGAACGAAGTTCTGATCATTGTGCGCGATATTAGCGATCGCAAATGGGCGGAGATGGCGTTACATCGTAGCGAGCAACTCCTGAGGACGAGTGAGTCTCTATTGAGTGGCATGTTCGAGCAGTCAGCGGTGGGCATGGCAATTACCGATCTTGACGGTAAATTTATCAGAACTAATCCCTGCTATCAAGAGATGATTGGCTATTCTGAACGGGAATTAGCATCAATGCGATTTACAGACAATATGCTGCCTGAGGATATAGAAGAGAATCTCCGATTGCGGAATCTTGTTCTTTCTAACGAACTTGAAAGTTATCACATGGAAAAGCGCCTCTTACACCGAGATAACAGGACGGTTTGGGTGAAGACAACCAGTTCCAAAATCGTTAATGAAGTCGATCATACTCCATTTTTTATTGGGATTATTGAGGATATCAGCGATCGCAAACAGGATGAAGCAGCCTTGCAAAGTTTAGTCGAAGGGGCGGCTGCTCATACTGGTGAGGACTTCTTTCCCACCTTAGCAGAATATATTGCCAAAGCCCTAGGAGTGAGTTATGTCATTGTCTCTAAACTTATGGAGGATCGATTGGAGACCATTATCTCTTGGATCGATGGAAAGCAACAACCAGTATCGATCATCCCTTTAAGTAATACTCCTTGTTCGTTGACAATTAAACAAGGAAAATACTGCTGTCCTGAGAAATTGAAAAGGTATTTTCCCGATTGCGAATCCGTCAAAAATTTACCAGTCGAATCCTATCTAGGGAGGGCAATCTTTAGCAGTAGCGATAAGCCCATCGGCAGCCTATGCATTCTTGATCGCAAACCGATCGCTAATTTGGAGAGAGCCGATGCGATGCTACGGGTTTTTGCCGCTAGGATTAGTGCGGAAATCGAAAGACAGGAGGCTATTGATGCCCTCTACCAGCTCAATCAACAATTAGAGCTAAGGGTCGAGCAGCGCACCAGTGAACTAAAAGCCGCGAATCAACAGTTGGGTGAAACGAATGCCGAACTCGCGCGAGCCACTAGACTGAAGGATGAATTTCTTGCGAATATGAGCCATGAACTCCGTACTCCTCTGAATGCAGTTTTAGGTATGTCTGAGGGGTTGATATCAGGAGTGTTTGGTGATGTCAACGATCGCCAAAAGCGATCGCTATCCCTAATTGAAACGAGTGGTAGACATTTACTGGAATTAATTAATGATATTTTGGATGTAGCCAAAATTGGTGCAGGGAAATTAGATCTCGAAATTAGTCCTGTAGCTATCGATTATTTATGCCAATCAAGTCTGAACTTAGTTAGGCAAGCAGCACAAAAGCGCAATGTCCAACTCCGCCTATCAATCCATCGCAACCTGAAGACGATCGCTGTGGATGAGCGGCGAATGCGTCAAGCCTTGATTAATCTGCTCAGTAATGCGGTCAAGTTTACGTCTAATGGTGGCAATGTCAAATTGGAAGTTAAGCTTCAAGATATCGAGGCAACAACCCTAAAGGCAAGTCCTGAATATTCCCATGTGATCGTTTTTTCTGTCACGGATACGGGCATCGGTATTTCTCCAGCCGATATCTGTAAATTATTTCAAGCCTTTGTTCAGATTGACAGTAGTTTAAATCGACAATATTCGGGAACAGGGCTGGGGCTTACCCTTGTTAAGCAAATTGCCGAATTGCATGGCGGCTGTGTGACTGTAAATAGCCAAGTTGGGCAAGGAAGTTGTTTTTCTATCTTTTTACCCTACAAGTTGGAGAGCAGATCTCTAGATAGGGAGCAGACTCATCCCGTAACGGAACATCATGGCGAAGCGGGACTAGCAAAGCTAGAGAACTTAGAGAACTTAGAGAACTTAGAAAATAACTTATTAGAGAATGGTTCTGAGCAAGATTTATTAATTAATCCTCTAATTTTGTTAGCCGATGATAACCCAATTAATATTGAAACCTTTGCCAATTACCTAACTAGTCGAGGATATCGGGTGATTTTAGCGGCTAATGGTCAAGAAGCAATCGATCTAGCGATCGCCCAAAAGCCCAATCTCGTGCTTATGGATATCCAAATGCCCGTACTCGATGGCATTGCGGCGATTGAAATTATCCGTGCTAATCCGTTTCTCAAACATATTCCCATTGTGGCGCTAACAGCTCTGGCGATGCAAGGCGATCGCGAGAAATGTATGGCAGTTGGAGCCAATGAATATCTAGCAAAACCCGTACAACTTTCCCATCTAACTGCAACTATCCAAAGGTTATTGAGTAGTTCCGTATTATAGCTATATTCACTTAAGTCAGGACAACAAACCCAATAGAGAGTTGCGGCGCTTCGCGCCGCAACTCTCTATTGGGTTTGTTGTCCGAATATAGCTATAAAAGATTTCTTGGGACTTCAAGGGCATGGCGGCGCAAAGCGCCGCCATGCTATCTCTAGTGCCAAGTTTCACGAAATGCTTTGACAACATGATCCATCCCAACCGATCGCGATGCTTTGAAAAGAATGCGATCGCCCTGTTCGACTTTTTGTAAGAGGGTTTGGGTAATGTCGTCATAAGACTGACAGGCGATCGCATATTTCAACGAACCATTGGCTCCAGACAGGATGGCATCAGCCTCACCATCGATCAAAATAATGGCACCTTCGATGCCTAATTTAGCGATCGCTTCGCCCACTTGACGATGCAATTGGGAAGACATAGATCCTAACTCTTTCATGGTTCCTAGCACCGCCCAATGACGCTTTGCGGGCATATCAGCTAATTGACGCAAAGCTGCTAGCATTCCTTCGGGAGAAGCATTGTAGGTTTCATCAAGAATCATCACATCCTGCGGTAATTCGTATAGCTGCGCTCTGCCAAAGGGCAGATCGAGCTTGCCAATGCCTTGCAATGTCTGAGCCCAATCAAGATTGAGGGCTTTGAGAACGGCTAAGCCTGCGAGAAAATTTAAAGCATTGTGGCGACCTGGCAAGGGTAATTCCCATATCAAACCTTCGACATGCAATTTGTTATTAATGAGTTCCCCATTAACATCGCCCATACCTAAGCCATAGGTAATGGTTTTGCCCTGCCAGACTTTGGTAGCTGTTTCTAGTAACAGCTCATTACTTGCATTGAGAATTGCCGTGCCATCGATCGGGGTTTCCGCAAGGAGTTCGCATTTAGCTTGGGCGATCGCCTCTCGCGAACCTAATCTACCAATATGAGCCGTACCCACATTGGTAATTACACTAACTGTGGGCAAAGTAATTTTGGCAAGTCGCTCGATTTCCCCTAAACCACGCATTCCCATCTCTACCACTACAAAATCATTCCGATCGGGGACGATCGCTAATAGGGTTTGGGCTACGCCAATATCATTATTATGATTGGCTTGACTTTTATGAACTTGCTTGTCGGGAGCCACATAGCAAGCCAACATACTCGCAATCATTTCTTTAGTGGTGGTTTTGCCAACGGAACCTGTAATAGAAATGACGGGGCGTGAAAACTGCAATCGCCACCAACGCGCTAGCTCCTGATAGGCGGTAAGAGTGTCATCAACCGCTAGGAGTGGTAGCCCAGTTGCCGCATCTGAGTTAGCCCATTCCCGATTCACAATTGCGGCTACGGCTCCTTTAGCGATCGCTGCGGCAACAAAAACATGACCATCAAAATTTTCGCCAGTTAAAGCCACAAACAACTCACCAGTTTCAAGTTTGCGACTATCGGAAATAACGCCCCTTATTTCTATATTGTTTCGCGTATTTTCGTCAATATTGGCAACCGTTGCCGATGTAATGGCGATCGCTTGGCTAATCGTACAAATACAGGTCATGCTTGATTTTTTTCTGTTCTTAGCTTTTCTTTACTGAAGATATCAAGTCTCAACCTGTTAGAAAAGTCACGCTTTTGGCGTTTTTTCTAACAAGTTTATCGACTTAATCTGCTCAGCTTTATTATTATCAGGCTTCAGGCAGCACATCATCACCAAACATTTCATTCAAAGCCGTAAGATAGGGCTCAAATTCCTTGACATGCCTCTCATCGAGATGGGTATGCATTTCTTGAGAGAGGAGTCTGAGTAAAGTCCTTACCAATTCCCAACTCACCTTTAAAGGAGGATAGAGCATTATACAAAGGGGAAAAAGCTCTTGCTGAATCGAAGATACACTCTTTTCTAATACGCAAAGACAGAGATAAACTTGAAACATCTCAATGTCGCGCAAACTAGAAATACGAATTTGAGGCGAACTCAGCACGCCGCTATAGCATTGATAGTCCGAATGCATAATCAAGGTCTTTTGTGAGACTTGGCGGGCAATTTCACTGGTCAGGGAGAGTAAATGACGGACAGACTCAAGCGCGATGTCATCATATTCCAGATCTCCTGCGGCCTCGTAGCATCTTTGCAATGGCATATAAAGGTGATCGTCAATTACCTTGAAGTAAGAATTCACCATCAATTTCTCTAGAGGCGGAAGGGCATTCAGCAGCATCTGCCCGCTGTAGTGAAATTGCATACTGACAAAACCAATGGTGCGCGGATCGACGGATGTATATTTTTTGCGAATCTTGCCGACATTTTGTGCGATCGCCACCGATAACTGTCCAACTGTTGGTAGCTGAGTATAGGTTTCGAGTCGCTGATATTGTCCATCTTCAGGCAAATCGATTTCCAACAGGCGATTGTTAGCATTCTCGGTATAAACCTTGAGAGCCGAGTCCAACAAAAAACGCGAATCCGTAGCGATTTGCCAAGGATCGATTAAATCTGCGGATATACCGTGAGCTTGCAACTGTCCCATCAATAGGGTTTCAGTCTTTGCCCAAGCTTGTGCGCTAGAAAAACGCAGGGATTGTAAGAGATTGGCGGCTGTAGCTGCTCGCCGCTCTGATGATAAAATTTCCCCCAGATCATTAGATTGAATACTCTGCTTGGGTTTATCGACCTGTAAATTTTGAATATACTTCTTTGCCCAAATATTCGCGAGAGTCGAGATAGAAGTACTTGTAACGTTTTGGAAATCTTCTCTAAGATTATCTACAAGAGTATGTCCGATCATTGAGACTCCGAAAGAAAAATTTTTTGTTAAATTAGTAACATTATATTTCCTCCCTCTAACATAGTTAAGGTTTAGTTAAAAATACTTATTTAACTAGCTAAGGGACTTGCGGTTTAATGAAGTACCAAATATAAAACCAGAATCGGTGGCGCGACTCCGCCGCGCCACCGATTCTGGTAAATCTGGATTGGTATCTTATTTTCTCGCAAGTCCCTAAGCATAAGTAATCTTAAACCCCAGAAGAGTGTAACGCCCGCTGCGCGGGCGTTACACTCTTCTGGGGTTTGTTTTTGTTTAATGAGTGGCGGCGCAAAGCGCCGCCACTCATCTCTTGGGCTTTGATTTGTTCTAGCTATAGAGGAATATTTGGTAAGGTTTTTCCATCAACATCTACATTTCAATGTCATAGCTCCTATGGTAAGCCTCAGTAAAATTCTGATTTTTCCCATCAAATCCCTCGATCCTGTTTCCTTAAATGAGATAGAGATTTCCTCTGGTGGAGCCTTAAAGGGCGATCGCGAATTTGCCATAGTTGATCGCCATGGGAAATATATCAATGCCAAGCTATATCCCCAGATTCATTTAATTAGAGCCAATTACCACCTAAGCGATCGCCAAATCCATCTCCAAATCCATCACCAAAAAGATCACCAAAAAGATCACCAAAAACAGGAGCAAAACGAAGTATTTACTTTTCATTTAGATCGAGAGAGAGAATTGCTTGCCAATTGGTTGAGTGAATTTTTCGGTCAAACCGTAGAACTTCGCCAAAATGTTGCCAATGGATTTCCCGACGATCTTGAGGCTTGGGGGCCAACTGTGGTTTCGGAGGCATCTCTCAAAACTGTGCAAAGTTGGTATGAAGAGCCGAGTATTAACTTAGAGCAAATTCGGCGGCGCTTTCGTACCAATTTAGAGATCTCAGGTACAGCCCCATTTTGGGAAGATCGGCTATTTACAAAGTCGGGGGAAACAGTCCCTTTTCGCATAGGCTCGATCCAGTTTTTAGGCATAAATCCCTGTCAACGCTGCCCCGTTCCTACCCGTGATGCTGATACAGGCGAAATCTATCCCAAGTTCCAAAAAATATTTTCTAGTCAAAGAGCGGCAACTTTGCCAGATAACGTAGAGCGATCGCGCTTCAACCATTTCTACCGATTTACCCTGAATACACGCATTCCCGTAACTGAAGCAGGCAAAGTTCTCAAATTAGGAGATTCTCTGCTAGTCAGCCCTTAAGAAAAGAAGGTTGGCGCTTCGCGCCAACCTTCTTTTCTTCTTTTACCTTATTGCAGTTTTCATTTTGCCTACGGCAAAATGAAAACTCAAACCCCTTACTAGAATTGTTTTTTGTTTTCAAATGAGTACGCACTCCTTTGAAAACCGCAATAACATACGTAGCGACAGCTAGAGATCACTAATGTAACCCCTTTAATTGACGGACTAGATGAATGATTTCGGGCAAAATTAGTTGCTCGATCGCTAGTTTTACCGCATTACTCGATCCAGGCAGCGAAAATACTAATTTTCCTTGGTAAATTCCTGCTTCCGAACGCGAAGCGATCGCCCTCGAACCAACCTCTTGCCAACTCAAATAACGAAACATTTCCCCAAATCCTGGGAGTGTTTTTTCGAGTAATGCCGAGATCGCGTCATAGGTGGTATCCCTTGGCGCGATCCCCGTCCCACCGTTCAGGATAATAGCATCGAGATCGGCGATCGTTGCCAAATTAAGCATTTGCTCCCGAATTTCGTCGGGTTCATCCTTAACGAGGGCATAGTAATCCAAGATATGCCCAGCATTGGTCATCGATTGTTTGATGAAATTTCCGCTTTTATCGGTTTCAGGGGTACGGGTATCGCTAACAGTAATCACGGCAAAATGAACTTGATAGGATGGAGGATCGGGACAAGGGTTTTGAGATGGCTGCATAGTTTTTTTTAATTTTATGCTTTGTTTAAACTCATGCCGTTAGCTTCAGCATAGCGATTCATAAATCGCAAAAAACGTTCCCATTCGTTCTGTCCATTAAGTTTATGAATTGCTTCAATCCCTGCTGATTTACCATTGATGAATTTAGCATTGACGTTACGAGTCACCATTTCGCCTTCTTCATCAATCATGTACATTCCGAGGATCTCATTGTTACCTGCATCTGCACCAGCCATACAGTTGGGTGACTCGAAGATAAACACAGCAACACTGGTATCTCCGTCTTTAGACCTTGTGATTTTGACATCTGAAGCTTCTTCATCGATGCCGATCGCCAACTGTATTTTTGCTGTCATTTTAAAACCCTGAATAACCGTGAATAAAACTTTTTAAAAGTATATTCTTATTAACATAACCCAAAATTAACGCAAATCTCCTACCACCTTAATCTTCAATCTTCACTTGGGCTAGATAATGACCGTAATACGAAAGCTCAAAATGGCTACGCCATTTTGAGCTTTGAAAACCCTTACTGGGTTTAGTTTTTAATTCACAAAAGCGTCGTCACACTTTCGTGAATTGATCTAAAACCTGCGGCGCACGCTGCGCGTGCGCCGCAGGTTTTAGATCTGGATTGTAATCATACTGAGATACTTAGCTACTTAATTTGAGAAAGGGTTTGCTATGCAAACCCTTTCTCAAAGCCCAAAAGTAAAAGCTACAGTCACTTGAATTAGGACAAATCAAACCCCAAGAATTGACTGGCGGCGCGAAGCGCCGCCAGTCAATTCTTGGGGTTTATGTCCTAGTACATTTGGCGATAGCTATAAATACACTTGGTGACAAGGATCAGGCAACAGCGATAATTTTTCACCCAAAAGGGTTAGGCAAAGCCAAGCGATCCCTAGCCTTTCTAGGTTTTGATTTGGTTTACACTAGTCTGGAAGCGTTGCAGCTTCAAAATCTAGCTCCAAGGAATTAAGATGCTGAAAAAGCTAAAGATTAAATACCTTTTGGCATTCTTGTTGGCAGCGATCGCCACAATAATGTCCATACTGCTCGGATATGGTTGGAATTATGCGAATGCCCAAGCTCAAAAGCCAGATCCCACAGTGCTTCTGGCTCAGGGAAAACCCGTAGAAACAAGTATTACCACGGTAAGCTTGCAAGGAGCGGGTTTGCAACTGCAAGAGGTAGCTCAAGGAGTTTACGCCCTAGTGGCGAGTACCGATTTTCCGCCCATAGCACCGACAATAGCCATCTGTAATGGCGGCTTTGTGATTGGTAGTGATGGCGTGTTAGTAATCGATCCGTTTCAAACGCCCGAACTCGCTGAGTTAATGATCTCTACGGTAAAATCGTTAACAGATAAGCCCATTAGATATGTCTTAAATACGCATTATCATTTCGATCACACTGGAGGTAATGCTGCTTTTGTAAAGCGTGAAGTCCCAGTAATTGGTCGTGGGGTGATTCGTGAATATATTCAAAGTGGCAAAAATAATACGGGTGGGGTTACTCCACCAACGGTAGTGATCAATAGCCAAACCGATCTTTGGTTAGGCGATCGCCAAGTGCGGATCGAGCGGGTAGATGGACATTCCGCTGGAACCGACTTAGTTGCCTATATACCTGATGCTAAGGTTTTATTTTCAGGTGATATGGTCTTCAATAAGCGGATTCCCTACACAGGTGATAGTGATATTCGGCAGTGGCAGGGTAGCCTTTATCGCTTAATTGCTTCTTATCCAGAAGCAAAAGTCGTTCCTGGGCATGGAGATGTAACTGATGTGACAGGTTTACAGGCACAGCAAGCCTATTTCAGTGGATTAGAGCGTCTCGCACTGGAATGGAAGGGACAGATCTTGACTAAGGAACAAGTTCTTGAGAAGTTTGCCAAAGTACCTGATTTGTACAAAGACTACAAATTTAAAGGGCTATATTCTACTAATTTAGAGTCAGCTTACGAACAATTTACACGTAGCGCCACGATTCCTTTGATTCCCTAAAAACAATCTGCGGTCAATATGCGCCGCACTTTGTGCGGCGCATATTGCAAGCGGATATCTCAGTTCTTTACCCCTTGATGCAGTTATGGTTGCTCGTCCTTTCCCGTTTTCGATCAAATTACCATTACTAGTTAGTTTGATTTTGGTGTCGGCGATCGCGGCGGCGATCTTTGGTGCAGCGAGGGTCGATGCTTTGCAAGCAATTCTCAAACCAATGAATCCCCTCCTTGGCGATACGGTATCGGTTTGGATCGTGACGGATAAAACCACCAAGACCCCGCCGAAGGTATCGATGAATAACAAACAATTTCCTGCTTTTGCCATGTCAAGCAATCGTTGGCGAGCATTTATCCCGACAACGCCTCTAGATAAAGCAGGTGAACGTCAGGTATTGGTAACAGGGGATGGCTTGAAGCAAACCTTGCCTATGCGGTTAGGCGATCGCGAGTTTCCCACGCAAAGTATCTGGATTAATGATTCGGGGGGAGGTTCCGAGCCAACGGATTACGAGTGGGATAAGGTTTCCGCCTTTAAAAAATTAGTTACCCCTCAGAAATTTTGGAATGGCGCTTTTTTAAGACCCAATGATGGCGAGATTACAACAGGTTTTGGCGTACAGCGCTATTACAACGGGGTATTTGCCGATGATTATTACCACCGTGGTGTTGACTACGCAGGTGGATATGGTTCACCAGTAGTAGCGCCTGCGGCTGGCTATATTCGTTTAGTGGGAACGGTAGCTCAAGGCTTTCTTTTGCATGGCAATACCATTGGGCTAGATCATGGTCAGGGGGTGGAGAGCATTTTTTTACATCTCAGTAAGATCTATGTCAAGGAAGGCGATTTCGTAACGGCAGGTCAAACGATCGGTGCGATCGGCGCAACGGGCGCGGTGACGGGTCCCCATTTGCATTGGGGTTTGTATGTAAATGGGGAAGCGATCGATCCTGTAGCTTGGCGCTATGAAGGGGTGGAGTAACCAAATGTTATAGCTACCATCAACTAAAAAAGAGGGTTGCCGCGTGGAGCGCGGCAACCCTCTTTTTTATGTAAGTTACAGCAATTATCGATCAACCGAACCACAAGGAAATTTTTGAAAGCGTTGCTTCGCAACGCTTTCAAAAATTTCCTTGGTTTGGGGTTGAGCGCGAAGCGCGGTAAGAAATGGCGTAGCCATTTCTTACCTTGGTATTTATCCTGCAAGATTTTTGTCTTTTTTAGGCTAAGCCAAACCAACTGAGATAGGTGGAGAGAATTGTTTGCCCAAAAAACAGAGAAATTGCGCCACCAAGGGCAAGAAAGGGACCAAAGGGAATTGGTTGATGTTTGCCTCGTTTCTGGACGAGTAAAGCGATCGCCCCAACTAACGTACCGATCGCTGAGGCAATCAAAATCGCCAGCAACAGATTTTGCCAGCCCAGCCACATTCCGAGCATTGCGGCAAGTTTGGGATCGCCACCGCCCATCGCTTCTTTTTGGAGAAATATACTGCCAGCAACACGCATAATATCTAGAAGCCAGATTCCTAGCACTGCCCCACCGATGCCAAACATTAGCAAACGAGAAACAGCAAAGCGAGCATCACCTCCATTCGTTAAACTCATGGAGGCAAGACTAACTTGATAGATTAAACCTAGTAACAATCCTGACTGAGTTAAGCGATCGGGTAGGGTCATCGTATCGATATCAATTAAGGCTAGAACTAGCAGCCAACTGAGAAACGCAGCATAAAAGCACAGGATCGGGACTGACAGAGAATTGCCAAAGTATGCCGCCACACTCCAAAACAAGAAGGCGGTCAATGCTTCGATCGCTGGATATCGCCAAGATACAGGCGTGTGGCAATAACGACATTTACCTTTAATCAAAAACCAACCAATAATGGGAATATTGTCACGCGGGGCAAGCGATCGCAAGCAGTGAGGGCATCGCGATGGGGGATGCAGAATGGATAAACCCGCAGGAACGCGGTAAATTACCACATTCAAAAAACTGCCCACACAAGCCCCTAAAGCGATCGCTAAACTTTGTAAAAAGATAGATTCAATTAGTAACAAAGTATTTAAGAATTAGGTTTAAGAATTAAGTTAGTCAACTAGTTAGAAATTACGCAAAGCTGGAAATTATCTTAGCAGGCGTTACGATCTCTGATTTTGATTTTTATAGCTATAGTCAGTAATGTTAGGACAAAAATCAAACCCAATAGAGAGTTGCGGCGCTTCGCGCCGCAACTCTCTATTGGGTTTGATTTTCTGACTTACAGCGCTTTGCGCTCAAACCCAAACCAAGGAGATTTTTGAAAGCATTGCGAAGCAATGCTTTCAAAAATCTCCTTGTGGTTCGTTGTTTTTGAGAATCATTCGAGATTGCTATAATTTGAAGCGTATGTTGATTTTCATCGTAGGACTAAGACTTGCTCACCAGTACCAAAAATCCATTAGTCAAACAATTACGATCGCTTGGTGAAACAGCGAAGGATCGGAAAGAGCATGGGCTCTTTTTAGTGGAGGGAACCCACGCACTGACGGAAGCGATCGCTACAGCTTATCCCCTATCTATTGTCTGCTGTACCGAAAAGTGGATGATCTCTAATCCCGAGCTGTACGCTCGTATCGAAGCATCTGTGGAGGAAATTGACAGACTCGAAATCGTATCAGAAGAAGTAATCCAAGCGATCGCGACGACTAAAAATCCCGATGGAGCGATCGCGGCGGCATGGTTACCATCGCGAGAAACTGCCAAAATCCAGACTTTCGGTTTAGCTTTAGAAACAGTTCAAGATCCCGGAAATATTGGCGCGATCGTGAGATCAGCAGTCGCAGTGGGCATTGATGGCATCTTGGTGAGTAGCGATAGTGTTGATTTAACTAATCCTAAAATTATTCGCGCCACCGCAGGACAATGGTTTCGCTGTGCCATGCAAACAAGCACCCATCTTGCCGCAGATATTCGCCAATTGCAAGAACAGGGAATAAAAGTTATCGCGACACTCGCCCATGCCGAGAAAACCTATTGGGACTATGACTTCACGCAACCGACTTTAATTTTGTTGGGCAATGAAGGAAATGGCTTGTCGGCGGAATTAATCGAACTTGCCGATGAAGCTGTGGCGATTCCTCAAAGCGATCGGGTAGAGTCCTTGAATGTAGCTGTATGTGCGTCCCTGCTGCTCTATGAAGCAAAGCGTCAGCGCCGATAAGTATTGCAGTTTTCATTTTGCCGTAGGCAAAATGAAAACTCAAAACCCTTACTAGAATTGTTTTTTGTTTTCAAATGAGTACGCACTCATTTGAAAACCGCAATAGCTAGAAGAGCATACCGCCCGCGCAGCGTGCGGTATGCTCTTCTAGGTTTTAAGTTTACTTATGCCTAGCTACTTGTGCCATAGTTTTTTCTCATGTTGCGGTGATGTAATTAGGGAAAGTTTGATATGGAAAGTTTGACATGGAAAGTTTGACAAGCACTAGGAATTTACAGCGCTTTGCGCTCAAATCCAAACCAAGAAACTTTTTGAAATTGTTGCGAAGCAACAATTTCAAAAAGTTTCTTGTGGTTCTTTTGATCGAAAATTGCTGTAGGAATTTATGTAGGGATTTATGCGCATCTTGTTAGTAGATGATGAAGAAGAGCTCGCCGAGCCATTACAAAGGATTTTGACAAGTCAAGGCTATGTGGTCGATAGCGCTACTACTGGCGATCACGGCTGGGAATTAGCTCAGGCTGGGAATTATGACCTCTTAATATTAGATTGGATGATGCCAGAGAAGTCGGGAGTTGAGATCTGTAAGACCCTACGCCAAGCTGGATATCTTACCCCTGTGCTCATGTTGACGGCAAAAGATACCCTCGACGATCGCGTTGAGGGTTTGGATAGCGGAGCCGATGACTATCTCGTTAAGCCCTTTGAACTGCGCGAATTACTGGCTAGGGTGAGAGCCTTACTGCGCCGATCACTGCCGCCACTTACCCCGACCCACGAACCTGCAAAATTGAGTTATGGAAATTTGGAACTAGATCGTGATAATCAAGTCGTATATCGAGAACAAATTGCGATCGCTTTAACCGAAAGAGAATATCAACTTTTGGAATACTTTATGCAGCATCCCAATCAGTTACTCAGCCACGAACAAATTTCCCAATATCTATGGAAGGAGGAAGAAACTGCGCCAACGAGCAATGCCCTTGTGGCTCAGATCAAGTTATTACGACGCAAAATCGATCGCGATCGCCAAACCTCTCTGATAAATACTGTATACGGTAAAGGATATCGGTTTGGCTAAAGCCTTGAGTTAAGGACTTTAGTTAAACCATGTGGCTAATTATGCTTTACGTTATAAATAAATACTGATATTTTTTAAAGGCTTTAAGTAGCTAAGCATAAGTAAACTGAAAATCTCGAAGAGATTACCTCCCGCTACGGGGGCGGCACTCTCACTGATTTTGGATTTTAATTATGCTGAGCTGCTTACTTAAAAGCTTTGCAAGCTCTCAACTCTTGACTAATACCAATTCCCAAAATGGCGTTGCCATTTTGGGAATCTCAAAGCCTTACTGGGTTTGGTGTTTAATCCACAAAAGTGTTGTCACACTTTCGTGAATTGGTATAAGGGGGGAGTAAGTACCTCAGCATAGTTAAAATCCAGAGCTAAAACCTGCGGCGCACGCTGCGCGTGCGCCGCAAGTTTTAGGGTTTTATATTTAATTAAGCCCACTTACTTAGCAGGGCTTTTAAAATTGGCAGGTCGCTTCAAGGCGAACATAACATATGTAAAATGGTGTCGTGTGGGCATCAAACGGAGTGAAAAATTGTGGGACAGGCTCAACTACCGCCGCAGAGACCATCAAACTCTACCTTCGCCAAAAATCTCGGGCGAGTGGGGGTTGGATTTGCGATCGCCTTTACAGCAACGAGCTTAGGAGCTTTTTGGTATGGACGCTACTTTCTCAACGAGCAATTATCGCCCCTCCTTCAGACCGAGTTAAGCAAAGCCCTCAAACGTCCTTTACAACTGGGAAAAGTTGAAAGAGTAGGATTTTCGAGCATTAGGTTGGGTAAGTCCCTCGTACCACCGACAGATAAGGAGTCAAACTTTTTAGCCGTTGAGGCGATCGAGGTCAAGGTCGATTTGTGGAGCTACGTGACTCGTCGCCAGATTGGTCTAGATGCAATCATCGAGCAACCGCAAGTATTTCTTAAGCAGGACGTTACAGGCTTACTGCAATTACCCAAAATCACCCCACCAGAAAAACAAACTCAAGAAGGATTTATTGACCTTAAGACCATTACCTTTAGCGACGCACAGTTAACCATTCAGACGATCGCCAAAGGAGAATTGGTTTCTCTCAGTCAGGTGCAGATCGATAGTAATTGGAAAATTGTCGATCTCAACAATCAAAGCTTACAAATGAGTGGCAAAGGTCGCCTAACCCTGCCCAATATCGCGGCGATCAATGCTCCACCAGATCCCGAACTGCTTAAAAAAGCGATCGAAACTGCTAATGCCGATAAGGAGGGGAATAAGGGAAACATCACCTTTGCCGTTGATTGGGATTTGACTAGGGGGCAAGGGACAGTCGATCTGAAATCCATTGACCTGCAAATTGCGGCTGTACAGGGGTTTGCCGTAAATTTACCCATAGAAATCCAAAAAGGTAAACTCGATACCGATCTCAAAGTGACGATCGCCGCAGGCAAAGAAACTCCCACAATATCAATCGCAGCTCAACTTAGTGACGGGGCGATCAAATCCCCCCAACTGACCAAATCCATTACAGATATTTCGGGGCAATTTAGTTTTGATGGTAAAGACGCAACCTTAAAGGAACTATCGGCGAGCTATGGCTTATTCAAGGCAACGGTGGATGGTAGTTTTAGTCAGCAAAAAGGGTTTAACCTCAATTTTGCCAGTACAACCCTCGATCTGGGTAAAGGGATTGAAAGCTTTGGTGTGAAAACCCCCGTTGCGATCGCGGGTGAAGTGAAGCTCGATGGTAAATTCACAGGAACCTTGCAAAAGCCTTCTCTCAATCTCAATATCACTACGCCGAAAACCGTTAGTTTCGATCGGATCGTTGTTGATCGATTTTTAGCCTCCATCGAATTAAAAGACCTCAACACCTTACAAATCAAAAAAGTACAGGCCGCCTCCACAGGGGCGACACTTACAGGGGAAGGACAGATTCGCTTGCCCCAAAAAAATCAGCCTGCGGAGATTTTATTCACTACTAGCCTCGTAGGAGTTGCCGAAGATTTCACCAAGCTTTATGGGGTAAAGCTGCCAATTGCGATCGGACAGGTTACTAGTTCTTTACAAATTACTGGAGCCTTGGCGAATCCTCAAGTTTTGGCCCAGTTCGATGCACCTAGCGCCACCTATCCCGCGAAGGGAGAAGTTTTTATCGACGATGGCTTAGCCACCATTCGCAATACCAAGGTGCGGTTCCCCGTGGGCGAGATCGGGCTGTCGGGTAGTTATAATATTGTCAGTGGAGCTTGGAAATCGCAGTTAAATAGTAATGGCATTCCCTTAGCTGCCTTCCTTCTCAATCAAAAAGGCATCATCGAAGGATTAATCAATCTGCGTAGCGATCGCGGTGGGTTTTCCTTAGCCGATATTACTGCCGATGCGACGGTACGTTTGCCACAGGGATTAACGGAAGTTCCCGATGCGATTTCGGCGAATCTCACTTGGGATGGCAAAAATCTGCTGATTCCCTCTTTACAAGTCGGTAACTACTTAACTGCTAATGGGAAACTCGATCTCGCATTTCCCAATAATGCAACCAATCAGCTACCTACGGGTATTGCAGGGGTTAATCTTGATTTGATTTCCCGCAATGTCAATATCAACCGTTTGACGACGCTCTCAAGTTTGATTCCCACTCAAGCATCGGGAATTCTTAACTTTCGGGGCAATATCTCAGGGGCGATTGATAAGCTTAAAATTGCGGGAGCCTTACAGTTAGATAATGTTGATCTTGCTTCCCTTGGCTCTAGTTTTGCGAAACAGGGAATAGTTGCCCCCTCTCGCGGTTCTCTTGATTTTGATGGTTCGATTAATGGCGAACTCACGGCTCCTAGGCTGGCTGGCAACGTCCAGATCGCTGGCTTAAAGGTCAATCAAATCGAACTGGACAAGCTCACCTTTAATGGAACTTTAAATGGTATCGGTAGCGTGCTCCAAGCAACGGGGGATCTGTTGCTTGCAGGTTTGAGGGTGGATAAATTAGCCTTCGATCCGAGGCTCGAAGGCAACCTCAATTTTGATGGCAATCGCGGTTTGAATGTCGATCTGCGGGGAAAGCGCGATCGCATTGCCGCGAGGTTGGATAGTGCCTTCCGTCCCATCGATTTTAATGTGAATTTGGGTGAAGCGACAGCCTCGGGACGCAGACTGGAGAATAATCCCCGCCGCTTGCAAGTAGCGATCGCGAATATTCCCTTGGCAATGGCAGCATCTCTAGCAGGACAGAATGACGTTAGCGGTAAACTTTCCAGTAATTTAATCGTTGATTTCACAAATAATCCTACGGCGACGGGAGATATTACGGTGGAACGTCCGCGCTTTGGTCGCGTCGTAGCGGAAAGAGCGATCGCCAAAATCGCCTATGCCAACGGCATTTTAGACATTCGAGACGGAAACGTAAACATTCGTCAGGGAGAAGTTAATAACGAGTACAAGTTCAATCTGACCTATAACCCCAAGGCTGAAGATCCCATTTCTGGTGTGGCTGAGATTACTAAAGGTAGGGTACAGGATGTATTTGCCACGCTGCAATGGGCAAATATTGTCGATATCAGTCAAGGCATTACCTTTGCCAAAAATCGAGCTTCAGAGCTACAACCCCTAGAAGCAATTAGATTGATGGGAGAGCCTCTTTACAAACAGTTGCAATACATTACCCAGATCGAACTGCGACAGGAACAAATCGATACGGTGAATTCCGCCCGCAATTTCAACTTACCACCGCTTACGGATTTTCGAGGGGATATTAAGGGGAAAGTTACCTTTGGGTTCAATCAACGTAGGGGGATTCGCGTAGGATTTAATGTGGTCGGCAAAAAATTTGAATATGGGAAGTTTGCCGTTGACGACATTCAAGTAGAAGGGCGTTATGCCTATGGCGTATTCAACATTGCGAAGGCAAATTTCCAGTCAGACAAGAGTTATGGCAGAATTACCAAGGCAAGAATCAGGCTTACTCCTTCAACTAATCCATTGTTCCGATTCCGCGAGCAAAGTGGCGAGATCGAGTTAAAAGACTTCCCCATTGAATCTTTACGCCCTCTCCCATTCTTTAGCGCCATTCCCTTCGATTTGACAGGTAAGGTAAATGGCAATCTTTCTATTTCTGGAATTACCTTGCTCGATCTGGGCATTAAAGGTCAATTGAGCTTGACCAACGGTTCGGTCAATCGCCAGCCCATTGATTTTGTAGCTGTGAAGTTTAACTACGATAAGCTCAATATCAACTTCGATGCCAATATGAAAGTGGCGGGTAAGGAATCGGTAGTCGCGGTCGGTAATTTTGGACTATTTGGCAATTTTGACGTTAAGCTCGATGTCAAAGATGAAGGTATTGCTTTTATTAATATCTTTAACCAGCCCGTGCGCTGGATTGACGGAAAAGGCAATATTAATCTCAGGGCAAGTGGAACCACCAGAGATCCTAAAATAGCGGGCAAAATGGTGGTTGACAATGCCAAAGTTAAAATTGCAGGTTTGCCTGGTGACTTTACCGAGGTGCAAGGCAATATTGACTTCACTAGCGATCGCCTAGTTAGCAATATTATCAGTAACTTTAGTGAAGGGAAGCTTGCCCTAAAAGGAATTCTGCCGATCAGTAATCCCAACCTTCTCGCTGTTGATAGTCCAGAATATCAACAGGCTCTAGCGATTAATGCCGATAAGCTCAAGCTCAATATTCGCGATATTAGTTCTGATAACTTTAATACGCGCATCTTGGTGAGAGGGGCTTTGTTAGCCCCAGTAATTACAGGTGAAGTCGCCCTAGGCGATGGCAGATTTGTCATCGGTAATAGTGTCGAGAATGGTAATGCTAGTAGCAATGACACGGGAAGTCTAGCGGATGTAGCCTTTTCGCGACTTGCCGTTAAGGTGCAAAATATGCAGGTAACGCGCTTCCCTCTATTTAACTTCCTAGGTGAGGGAACCTTAATTGTTAATGGAACCCTCGCTAGCCCCGAACCAGAAGGGAAAATTGTTATTTCTCGCGGACAGTTTAATGCGATTTCAACCCGATTCCGTCTCGATCGCGCCTACGAAAACTTTGCCGAATTTAAACCCGCCCAAGGGTTGAATCCGACTCTCAATGTTCGGGTTACGGGAGCCGTTGCGGAGATTACGCGCGTACCGATCAGTTCCAATCGACCCAACGATTTATTTAGTCCGAATGAAGTCCCTGTAAGCAACTTGGGAGCGCAACGTACCCTTCGCGTTCAAGCGAGTGTAACTGGCACAGCCCTTGCGCCCGACATTCGCCTTACGAGTAGCCCACCACGCAGCCAAGCGGAAATTATTGCCCTGATTGGTGGTGGCGTTTTACAGCAACAGGGAGGCTCCGATCCTGCCTCTTCCCTTGCTAGTTTTGCGGGTGGCACGGTTTTGAATTTCTTGCAAGATGCGATCGGTGATGCGCTTAACTTGGCGGAGTTTAATCTCAGTCCAGTGACAACTAATGCCTCCAGTACCAGCAAGACTGGGACTTTAGGGCTATCGGCTGAGGCAGCGATCGATATCAGTAATAGTTTTTCGATCGCCCTCCAAAGAATTATCAATGACCCAACCCAACCCACTAACTTCTCGATCCGCTATCGTGTTGATCCGAATGTGCTTTTACGAGGCAATTACGGCTCTGATGGAAAAACAGGCATATCGATCGAGTATGAAAATCGATTTTAGTCTCCAAACCCAGAAGATAGTCCCGTCCGCTTAGCGGACGGGACTATCTTCTGGGTTTGAGTTTTTAATTTAGCCGCCGTCAACTGTATCAGGAAATAATACCAATTCTCAAAAGTGTGGCTACACTTTTGAGAATTGAAAACCAAACCCAGTAAGGGTTTTAAAATCACAAAATGGCTACGCCATTTTGTGATTTGGTATAAGCCCCAAAAGAGGGCTGCCACGCGGAGCGTGGCAGCCCTCTTTTGGCGTTTATTTTTGCCTTGATTGAGAAGAAGGGACTTCCAGTTTTGGGACTGATTGCTTTTTGTAACCGAGAAACCACCATAGCTGAGCGCTAATGAGCGCAATCCCTCCAGCGCTGAGACCAATTTTAAGCAAGAGAGGCTGTTCAATTTTTGGGAATTTAGGCGATCGCGCGGAATTTTCTGCCATCATTTCCCCAAATGCTGGGAATGGGTTGGCTGTTAAGAGACAGAGGCTAATGAGTATCCCGATCGCTTTTATATTGAGCATGATTTTTAGTGTGGGTGTCAGTTTTTTTAAAATTTTGGTCGAAAGCGGTTTAAGCGCAAAGCGTTGGAGACTACAGAAACGGAACTAAATGCCATAGCTCCGCCTGCAATAATGGGACTCAGTAACCATCCAAACCAAGGGAAGAGAATCCCTGCGGCAATGGGGATACCTGCAACGTTATAAATAAAAGCAAAAAAGAGATTCTGCTGGATATTGCGCATAGTGGCGCGGCTGAGTTGAATTGCAGTCACGATTCCCTGTAGATTGCCAGAAATTAGGGTGATATCGCTAGCGGCGATCGCCACATCAGTGCCCGTACCAATGGCGATACCAACATCGGCTTGTGCCAAGGCGGGAGCATCATTGATGCCATCGCCAACCATCGCCACAACTTTTCCATTGGACTGCAATTCATGGATTTTTGCTGCTTTTTGGTCTGGACGCACTTGGGCAAATATCCGTTCGATTCCAACTTCGCGGGCGATCGCTTCTGCCGTGAGAAGATGATCCCCCGTGAGCATGATGACTTCAATGTTCATCCGCTGCAAGCTATGGATTGCCGCATGAGACGAGGGCTTAACCCTATCGGCGATGCCAATTAATCCCCGCACTACGTGATCGATCGCAATTAAAATCACCGTTTTACCGCCCATTTCCCAAGCATTTTGATATGGATGGAGCACCTCAGTATCAATGTGAAGTTCATCCATCCACAACCTCGTACCAACTTGAACGGTGACATTTCCAACTTTGCCCTGCACTCCACTACCAGCGATCGCCTTAAAATCAACCACATCAGGTACATCTAGCCCCTGCTGTTTCGCGTGCGCCACCACTGCTTCCGCGAGAGGATGTTCGGAGTTGCGCTCGACCGCTGCAACCAGTTTCAATAATTCACTATTATCTCCATCGATCGTCCAGACATCCGTCACAGTCGGTTTACCCTCGGTGATTGTGCCAGTCTTATCGATTAAAATTGTCTGGATTTTATGGGCGAGTTCTAAACTACCTGCATCTTTAATCAAGATGCCATGCTCGGCTCCTTTGCCAGTACCCACCATAATCGAAGTTGGTGCAGCCAGCCCCAAGGCACAAGGACAGGCAATAATTAGTACGCCAATCGCGGAAATAGTTGCCAATGTTAAATTTCCCATCACATCGAACCAAATCACGAAGGTAACGATCGCAATGGAAATCACCACAGGCACAAACCAACCCGTTACCAGATCGGCTAATCGTTGAATTGGCGCTTTAGAGCCTTGAGCTTGTTGAACGAGGCTGACAATCTGCGCTAGCACGGTATCTTTGCCCACATGACTGGCTCTCATCTGGAGGCTACCGTTTTTATTAATAGTTGCCCCGATCAAGCGATCGCCGATTTGCTTTTCAATGGGTATACTTTCACCCGTAATTATGGATTCATCTACCGTGGAACTTCCTGCGATCGCTTCCCCATCGACGGGGATTTTCTCGCCAGGACGGATGAGAATGATATCGCCGATCTGGACATTCTCAATGGGAATATCGGCTTCGGTTCCATCCTTAAGCACTCTAGCTACTTTGGGCTGTAAGCCGATTAACTTCCGAATAGCCTCGGAGGTTTCACTTTTGGCATGATTTTCCAATAACTTGCCTAATAAAATGAGTGTAATTACCACCACCGAGACTTCGTAGTAAACCTCAGGTTGCAGCCCTTGGACAATGAAAAAATTAGGATTGAAAGTGACCGTGAGAGAGTAGGAAAAAGCTGCCAATGTTCCTAAAGCAATTAGGGTATCCATCGTAGCGGTGTGATTTTGAAAAGCCTTCCAAGCGCCGATGTAAAAAGAGCTACCACACCAAATCTGCACGGGTAAGGTGAGGCAAAGCTGGAACCAAGGTTGTGACATCCAAGCAGGAATAATCGGCAAGTTTAATCCTGTCATCATTGGAAGCGAGCCAATTACCAATGTCGCACTAACTGCACCACCTAGGACAACTTTACGCATGAGGGCTTGTGATTCCCTTAGGCGAAATTTCCTGTCGATCTCCACGGCATCAACCGAACGATCTGGCAAGATTGCTTCGTAACCGAGATTAGCGATCGCTTTTTGAATTGTATCGATGTTCGTCTTTTTGGGGTTGTAGGCGATCGCTATTTGCGCGATCGCAAAATTAACATTGCTACTGATTACGCCATCCATCGCACTGGTCATGGATTCGATGCTAGTGGCGCAAGCGGCACAATGCATCCCTCGCAGTTGCATGATCATCTTTTCCATTCTTTGCTTGACCCCTAAATTTTTAATTGGTGCGATAAAAATCGCTATAAAATCGGACAAATATCTCCAGCGATCGCTTGGGGTTGGGGTGTCCAGTCTTCTAGCAATTCACTAATTTCACTACGTAAAGTCATTAATTCTGTAATACGCCGATCTATCTCTAGGATCTGATGCTCTAGTTGCTGCTTAATCTCCGCACAAGGAGCCAAGCCACGATCATAAACCGCCAAGATCTCAGCAATTTCTTGCAGACTCAATCCTAATTTTTGTAATCTCTTGATAAAAGCAATGCGAGCGATCGTCTCAGGGGCAAACAACCGAAACTTTCCCTCGGTACGTCCCGCTGACTTTACTAAGCCGAGTTCTTCGTAATAGCGAATTGTTTTGATTGGAACTTGACTCTTCGCCGCAACTTGCCCAATTTGGAGTAATAGCTCCTGAGATGATGTAATCACCATAGTTAGGGCTTGACCTCCTAAAACCCACTAAAAATTCAAGTAAAAATTCAAGTGAAAACTCAATTAATCTACAGCCATCCTAAATGAGTTGAGATCGGCTTCAATTTTGCTACTTAGCGCTAAGTAGCGCTAAGTAGCTGGGCATAATTAATACCAAAACTAAAAATGGCTACACCATCTTAAAACCTAGAAGAGCGTACCGCCCGCTACGCGGGCGGTACGCTCTCTGGGCTTGGCTTAGCTACTTATTACTTATACAATCTCTAGTCAGGTGGAGAGTCAAGCTCTGGAGAAATTTAATTTTTATAGCTATTTGTAGTTAAGCCCCAAAGCCCAAAATAGAGTGGCGGCGCGTAGCGCCGCCACTCTATTTTGGGGCTTTGGGTTTGTCCTAACATACAGCGCTTTGCGCTCAAAATCCCAAACCAAGAAAAGTTTTGAAAGCCTTGCTTTGCAACGCTTTCAAAACTTTTCTTGGGGTTCGTTTGATTGATAATTGCTGTAACTGGCTACCGCTACAATAGAAATTTTGATAGATATGATCGCAAAGCAACTGGTTATGCCAATTTCCCAGTCCATAAAAATTTTTTTGCGATCGCATTTGACATATAACTCAATTTGAGCGATTATAGACAAGCTGATAAATTATTTAAGTTTTTTCAGTGGTTAGGGGCTATAGCGCAGTTGGTAGCGCATCTCAATGGCATTGAGAGGGCCAGCGGTTCGAATCCGCTTAGCTCCATACTAAAATGGGGAGAACGCATTGCGTTCTCCCTATTTTCTTGTGACAAGAATTTCTATGTATCAACTAACGTCCAGTGCTTTAGCGGCGATCGCTTTTTTTGTTGTTTCGGCAACTACCCCACCCATTGTAAAGGCTCAGACCCCAGCAATTCGCGCTTATCAACCCAAAGCTACTGAGACGGCTAGAAAATCCCAAATCCAAGATCAAATGCAAAAGGCGAATCCCAGCCGATTCGATCTCCAGAAATATCCTCTTACGGAAAGCAATGCCCCCCATTGGCAAGATTCTCTATGGGCGCTCGGCGTATTAGCCCCCGAAAAAGATTATGCCGTGCAAGCCTTAGAAAATATCCTACAAATGACGACAGCAGCCAATCTTAGCGATCCGCAAAAAGGGATTATTGATACGGCGATGCAGGTGGGCATGGAATTATATCGGATTAAGCCTGCGGTCTATGGCAGACTGCAACAGTCTTTTTTAAACACTGTAAACTCCAGCAATGACCCCCAATGGGTTGCCCTATCCCTAGTAGCCCTAGCAAAGACAGGTCAAGATAGCCCTAATCCTTCAATGGCAAAACTAAGTCTGAGGGTGCAACAACGCTTTCCCAATTGGTCACAAGATTTATACCTGAGAAATACATTACAAACGGTTCTAGGCGATCGCCAACTCAATGAAAATACACTTCCCAATCTCTCTGACCTCTTAAAATGGCAAATTGCACCGCAACAGGCTCATATGTACGTGCTCTGTCGCCCCAATCGCGATGTATTGTGTGTGGCGATTCTTAAAGATCGCAATGGTAAATTTGTCATGCAGGGCAAGCAACTATGGTCAAACCCCTTACTACTGCAATCCCTGCGCAATCTTGACTGGTACTTCACCAATGGGCGGACTCCGCAAGGGATTTACCGTATGGAAGGGGTTTCACTACAGCCCGATGACGAGGTGTTTCACGCTTACGGACAGTTTTCGCTGGTGAATCTATTCGTCCCTTTTGAGGATGGTGTTAACGCATTCTTACCCAATCAAAAAGGTAAATTCGCAGGCAATCTCCAAGCTTACCAAGCTCTCTTACCTCCTTCGTGGCGTAAATATACCCCGATCCAGCAGACCTTTTGGGCAGGTAATGTCGGGCGATCGGAGTTTCGGATTCATGGCAGTGGCGCAGCGATCGATTTCTTCCAAAGTAAGGCGATGCTGGTCAATCCCCAAAATTTTGATTGGAATGCCTCATTGGGATGCCTTTCCGCCCTAGAAATTTATGATAAGCGGGGAATCCTGATCGAGGCAGATATGCCGAAGATTCTTGATGCCTTAAATACCGTTGGCAAAGGTAAGGTAGATGGCTATTTAGTAGTTGTCGATGTGCCCAGCACCACCAATACCCCCATCACCCTCGCCGAAATTGCCAAATATCTCAGCCCGTAGGTTATTTGCGCAAACTTTTGCACAAACCCGCGATCGCTTGATCCCCATTAAATGATATTTTGAGAAGCAGTTAGCTTTATATGCGATCGCAAAAAAAGTTAAACTCTTATAGTTTGACCTACTGCATTTTCTTGCACGTCATTTCATTGCAAATTTTTTAGATTCTAAGTTAAGAGGCTGGAGTAAACAGCAAGCATGGTAACAACCGCAGAGAAAGTATCAGTCGGGCGCATCACCAAGATCATCGGTCCTGTGGTCGATGCCGAATTCCCCAGTGGCAAAATCCCCGAAATTTATAACGCCGTTGTCGTAACAGGCAGAAACTCCGCAGGACAGGACATCAATGTCACCTGCGAAGTACAACAATTACTAGGTGATAACCAAGTACGTGCTGTAGCGATGAGTACCACTGACGGTATCGTTAGAGGTATGGATGTAACCGATACAGGCGCACCGATTAGCGTTCCTGTCGGTCCTAACACCCTTGGTCGGATCTTCAATGTATTAGGCGAACCTATTGATGAATTAGGGCCTGTTACCACCGAAGAAAAATTCCCCATTCACCGTCCATCCCCTGCCTTTACATCTCTCGAAACCAAACCTAGCACCTTTGAAACGGGTATTAAGGTAATTGACCTTCTCGCTCCCTATCGTCGTGGTGGCAAAATTGGTTTGTTTGGTGGTGCTGGTGTCGGTAAAACCGTATTAATCCAAGAATTAATCAACAATATCGCCAAAAAGCACTCTGGTGTATCGGTGTTTGGTGGTGTAGGCGAACGTACCCGCGAAGGTAATGACCTCTACCATGAAATGAAAGAGTCGGGCGTACTTCAGTACCTCGCTCTCGTTTACGGTCAAATGAACGAGCCACCTGGAGCGCGTATGCGTGTGGGCTTAACTGCTTTGACCATGGCTGAATACTTCCGCGATGTGTCCAAGCAAGACGTATTGTTGTTCATCGACAATATTTTCCGCTTCACTCAAGCTGGTTCTGAGGTATCGGCACTACTCGGTCGGATGCCATCGGCTGTAGGTTATCAACCAACTCTTGCCACAGACATGGGTGCTTTGCAAGAACGGATTACCTCAACCACCGAAGGTTCGATTACTTCCGTACAAGCTGTGTATGTACCTGCGGATGACTTGACCGACCCCGCACCTGCAACCACCTTTGCCCACCTTGACGCAACCACCGTTTTGTCCCGTGGTTTGGCTTCTAAGGGGATTTATCCTGCGGTCGATCCTCTCGATTCCTCTTCGACCATGCTGCAACCCGGTGTGGTTAGTGACGAGCATTATCGCGTTGCTCGCGGTGTCCAATCAATCCTTCAGCGTTATAAAGAACTCCAAGACATCATCGCGATCTTGGGGCTAGATGAACTTTCTGAAGAAGATAAGTTGGCTGTAGCCCGTGCTCGTAAGATCGAGCGTTTCTTGTCTCAGCCCTTCTTCGTAGCTGAAGTATTTACTGGATCTCCTGGTAAGTACGTCACCCTCGAAGAAAGCATCAATGGTTTCGATCGCATCCTTAAGGGCGAACTTGACGACCTCCCTGAGCAAGCTTTCTACCTCGTTGGCAACATCGAAGAAGCGATCGCTAAGGCTGAAAAGTTAAAGGCTGGTAATTAGGCATTTTGGCTATTAGCGTTTAGCTGTTAGCTGTTAGCTGTTCAAAAGCTAATAGCTAAACGCTAAAAGCTAATAGCTAATAGCTAATAGCTAAAAAAATAACCAAATATTTTAAAAAATGACCCTAACTGTAAAAGTAATTTCCCCAGATCGGACGATTCTGGATACTGTCGCAGAGGAAGTGATTTTACCTAGTTCCACAGGGCAATTGGGTATTTTGACCGATCACGCCCCTCTGATTTCGGCACTTGAAGTAGGTGTGTTACGTCTGCGTAAAGACAAAGCTTGGTCAGCGATCGCTCTTACGGGTGGTTTTGCTGAAGTTGAAGAAAATGAAGTAACTGTGCTAGTTCGTAGTGGCGAATTAGGTAGTGAAATTAATTCTGACGAAGCGCGTAAAAAGTTGGAAGAAGCTGAGCAAGCTTTAGCTGGTATTAAGGCTGAAGATAAGCAAGGTAAAATCCAAGCCGAACAAAATGTGAGAAATGCTCGCGCTAGAGTCCAAGCTACTACTGCTATTTAATATGCAGGATGCATTTTAGCTGTCTCAGATAAAATACATCCTGTCACAATCAAAAAAACAAAACTTTGATTGGGCTTTGATTTGCTATCAAAGCCCAATCAAAGTTTTAAAGCTTATCCTTCTGAAGAAAAACCATAGCAATTAGACTTGAAACTGAAATAAACAAAAGCAGTAGCAAATAGAAAACACCATTAAAGTCACCTAGAACACCAATCTCTAAGCCATTGACACTATCATCAGATCGTGACAGATGATAAACCCTCCGTCAGAAGATCTTTTTGCCAATCCCCCTAAATATGCCGTATAGTCCTTATCTTTGGTTTTTGATGCTGGCAAAATAGCTGTGAGAATTAATAGTGGAACAAATATCTTATAAATATTATTATTGTTTATGATAAAAACAGGATAACAGGTGATTCATGAATGTTATTCGCTATCATAGTTTGAGTCTTTAATTATCTCTTCCAATTAATTGCTTATATTTTAACAGCATATTACTAAGGGTTCTGAAATTTAGATGATCGCGCCGTTAGCCAAGTCTGTAAATCAGCCAAATTACTAAAATCTAAAATCGCTTCGCTTAATTCCTCAAGCAGGGTTAAAGATAAATCTGAAATTGAAGCCCGCATCTCGTCAGATAAATTACCAAACCGCTTAATCAAAATTCTGACGACGAGGTTAATTGCTTCTTGCTTACGTCCTTGCTCATGCCCTTGCCTTATTCCTTGCATACGCCCTTGTATGCGCCCCTGCTTTACTCCTTTAGCTTTAATTTCTCGATAAACTCTTGTTTCTTGTAACGTGATACCCAGCATAGCTTCTACCTCTTTTTGACTTAATGCTTCAAACTTGTAAACCATGATTGTCGTCACCATTTCTATTATGGCGCGACTTGATGATTGGTCAACAGTTCTTTTTAATAAATACCTTGCTTCGGCTGGCGCTTGGATTTCGTCAACCGTAGTTAAGACCATTAGCGCTACCCATATCGGCAACTCACGAATATTTCCTAACTCATTCAAATATATACGATGGACTTGCTCAGAATTAAGCAATGCTCGATATGGATGAATTTTGCCTTGTTCTATCGATCTCGATGGATAAATTATGACCGTTTGCCAGTCGCTAAACCTATGCCGATTTCGATAAAAATACAACAAAGATTCGGCAAATACCCTTTCGTAAAGTTGTTCGTCTTTTTGAAACTGAACCTCACAAAAGTAGACAATACCATCGGCTTCATTAGGTAAAAATACGCCATCAATCTCAAATTTCGGTTCCTTGACTGCGCCTGAGTCAAAGCGATATACATCAGCATTTGGTGGTGGCGATGGCAAAAGTTGAAATAATAGGGGCGGAAATTGTTGGAATAGTTTATAGAAGATGGAATCACGCCGCATTAAATATGATCCTAAACTGCAAATTTTTTATTATTCGATGGGTGTAGCTAAGATCTTTTTGAGGGCAATTAAGCCTTTCTTGAGTTGCCGCGAAACAGTTACAGCGCTAATTCCTAGGGTTTCAGCGACTTCACGATGGGTAAATTCTTTTAAAAATACAAACTCCACCACTTCACGGGTGCGATCTTCTAACAGATCGAGGGCTTGCTGGAGGCGAATATTGTCCTCTTGGGCGAGTTGAAAACTTTGATATTTATGATCGGTGACCAGATCGCCGATTGAGGTGGTGCTATCCTCACTTTGATCGATGGGTGTATCGAGGCTAATAGGCGATCGGTTTTGACAGGCAAGTTTGATGTCATACCATTCATTAACCGTGATCCCTAGGTAATTGGCTACTTCTTGGCTTGAGGGTTCGCGCCCAGTTTCAGCCCGTTTGGTACGAATAATTTTGCAGCCTTGGTTATAGGTGGTCAGCCATGCACGCGGCATTCGCACCGTAGGACTTTTGTCCCGCAAGTAATGTTGGATTTCCCCCTTGATGTAGGGTACGGCAAAGGAGCTAAAGGCATTTCCCTTGCTGACATCAAAACGTTCGATCGCATTAATTAGCCCAATCGAGCCGACCTGCATCAGATCTTCAAAGCTTTCTTGGCATTGATTTTTCCAGTGATATGCCTCACGTCGTACTAAGCCAATATTTAGGTTTACGAGTTGGTTACGCAGCTTGATCGATGGTTTGGAGCGATAGGCTTGCAAAATTTCTAGAGTTTCTTGCTTTTTGGAGATCGTAATTTGGGAATCCATTTCTTCGGATTCCTTTGGTTCGTTGCGACTATCTAAATACTTCCTTTGCAAAAAGTTCTCTAAGTGTTGATAGATGATTAATTGGGCGAATTCAGAAAAATTGGGATTTGTTTCAGGATTAAATTGACTGAGCGCTTTTTTAAAGCCCTGCTTACCTACCTCTAGTAGTTCGCGATCGCTCGACCGCCTTTCGCCAATTCTTTTATTAGATACTCGACGTTCACTGGTTTCTGAGCGATCGCCCGATCTCCGATCGCCAATATTAGTTTGATTGATGAGCGAGATTGGTAAAGAAGCGATCGTTTCGCGAATTATGCCCATATGAATCTCAACTAGCTGATGCTGTAAGGATTCAGAAGGAGAAAACCGATACCCCCGCAGAAGTTTCGCGATATTTTCATTGTTTAGGCTATTTTCATCTAATTGCATAGGACGAACATCCTCAATGATGCAAGCAGCTAGAAAATATGCCCAATACATTAGAGGAGAACTTTGCATACATGTGCTTGATACCAATAGCTGTCAATGGCACATAGATTAGGTTACGTTGTTTGACCTTTGCCCCTAGCCCTGAGGCTAATCTGGGACTCCATGAGAATAATACAATCTATATCTTTATATCCAATTTCTTTTATTGTCTAAAGATTCTGTCCTAAGACAATTATAAGATTCTCATATCGTTGCAGCCCCCTAGATTATACATTCAACTACGGATTATCACCACGAAAGAATGTAATGATTAGATTAACATAACTATCACTTCATCTCCTAAGGGTACATAGGTTTGATTTACTCGCATTACTGCGAGAGAGTTTACCCCGATCGCACTAATTAAGTTGCCCGAACTGTAATTGGAGACGGGTTGAAAGGTGGGGATTCCTTTGGGATAGGTTAATTTTCCCCAGAGATAGGTCTCGCGTCGCCCTTGAGAATTAAGAGCTTCCGTGGTGAAAGCGGTAATAAATTGAGGCTGCCAATAGGTTTCACACGCACCATTTAACTTAGCGATCGCACCGCGAATAAATCTCCAAAAACTCATCATTGCCGAAACTGGATTTCCGGGAATTCCAAAATAAACAATTCTTTCCTCACTTCCATTCACACTAAGAGAGTTTGTGAGGGAAGCTATGGTTAGAGGTTTTCCTGGTTTAATGGAAACTGACCTTACGTGGATATGGGCACCTAGTTTTTCCAGCAATCCATCTATATAGTCGTAATCACCAACGGAAACACCACCTATGGAAATAACCAGATCGCTAGTGGCGATCGCCTTTTTGATGGCGGTTTCTAATTCTTCTCGGTGGTCGGGGACTGCGCCAAAGGGAACAGCGATCGCCCCTGATTGAGCGATCAGAGCGGATATAGCATGTAAATTGGAGTCAACTATTTGTCCTAAGTGAAGCGGAGCCGAACTATCAAGGCTCACAAGTTCGTTCCCTGTGGAAATAACGGCAATTCGTGGCTGACGATAAACTTTTACCCTTTGACATCTTGCTGAAGCTAAAGCACCGATTTCTGTAGGGGTTAATTTACTCCCTGCTGACACCAAAGTTGTGCCTGCGGTAATAAATTCACCTTTACGACGAACATATTCGCTTTGGATTGGTTTGACTTGAAGGTACAAAATATCGCCAATGCGTTCTGTATCTTCCTGCATGACCACAGTATCCGCGCCAATGGGTAACATTCCTCCCGTGAAGATGCGGATACATTCGCCTTTTGCTAAGGGTTTAGCGATCGCCATTCCTGCTGGGATTTCATCGGCAGCGATCCGTAACTGAAATTTCTCCTGAAATTTCTCCTGAAATTTCTCCTCTAAATCTGCGTAACGAAAAGCGTAGCCATCCATCGCGGAGTTATCCCAATGGGGAAAGTCCAAAGCGCTATGGACATCCTCTGCTAAAATTCGGTTCAGGGCTTGGGATAGGGGAATAATTTCACTATCGATTTGCGGATCGAAAGGTTTTACCAAACTTAAAGCGATCTCCTCTACTTTGGCGACTGGAAGCATATTCATAGAAGTTTTGGGGAGTTTTGGGGAGTTTTTAGGAGTTCTTGAGAGTTTTGGGGAGTTCTTGGGTTTTGCGATAAAATTTGTCTATGCGTATAGATATTGTCACCCTTTTTCCTGAATTTTTTACTTCGCCGTTGCAAACAAGCTTGCTTGGTAAGGCGATCGCCAATCAGATTGCCGAGGTGTACCTGACCAATCCCAGAGACTTCACCACCGATAAGCACCATCGTGTTGACGATGAGCCCTATGGCGGCGGCGTGGGCATGTTGATGAAGCCAGACCCGATTTTTACAGCGGTGGAGTCTTTGCCGATTTTGCCTAAGCGCGAAATTATCTATCTGACTCCGCAGGGTGAACCGATGAAACAAGAAATGTTTAAGGAGCTAGCCAATTACGATCAGCTAGTCCTCATTTGTGGGAGTTATGAAGGAATTGACGAAAGGGTATGCGAGCATTTAGTCACTCGCGAAGTCTCCCTTGGAGATTTTGTATTGACCTGTGGTGAGATTCCTGCACTAGCGCTAATTAATGGCGTTGTCCGTTTGCGTCCAGGAACAGTGGGGAAGGAAGATTCGCTGAAGTTTGAGAGTTTTGAGGATGGATTGCTGGATTATCCGCAATACACCAGACCTCCAGTATTCCGAGGTTGGGAAGTTCCCGAAGTACTGCGATCGGGTAATCATAAATTAATTGCGGAATGGAGAAAGGAACAACAAATTCTCCGTACCAAACAGCGTCGCCCCGATCTTCTATAGTATTTGTCAGGTAAGTATAGTTAAAGAATAAAACCCAAAATAGTGTTGCCGCGCGGAGCGCGGCAACACTATTTTGGGTTTTATGTCCTGATACAGTTGACGGCAGCTATAGCAATCCTAAATGAGTTGTGGAAAAAAGCCATACTTAAAAATCTTCTCAAAGCAAAAGACTTGAAGATGAGTCACTAACTCAAATAACCTCTTCACATTGTTAAAGTTCTTTAGTAAGTGATA